>CAYSKU010000039.1:0-11499 GCA_964431775.1 uncultured Ruminococcus sp.
CGTGACTGAGCCTCCCTCCGGGAGGGAGGGGGACCGCGCAAGCGGTGGAAGGAGAGCGCGTTATAATAGACCTGCACTAATGATACTGCACTAATGATATTGTCGTGGGATATCTTTCAACTTAAACTGAAAGTGCGCCGATGACTGCCTGTCGGCTCAGCCGACCTATGCTTCTTGAAATTTCGAAAAACTATGGAAAAACGGTGCGGAGTGTGGTACAATAGCTACAACGACCATAAAAAAGGAGTAAAAAATTATGGCAAGCAACACAATAAAGATCCCGAACAAGGGGAACACGAAGTTTGTGGCGCACAGAGGGTGCAGTGGACTTGAGACGGAGAACACCGCCGCCGCGTTCATCGCCGCCGGAAACCGCACGTATCACGGTGTAGAGACCGACATATGGAGAACTGCCGATCATGCGTACATCTGCAACCATGACGGACGAAGCGGACGCATATGTGACGTAGACCTTGTGATGGAGCAGTCGTCGCTGTACGAGCTTCGTTCGCTGACCCTTCGCGACAAGGACGGCGCGAGTGACAGGCGTGAGCTCATGCTCTGCACGCCGCACGAGTATCGAAAGATATGTGAGAAGTACGAGAAGCTCTGCGTACCGGAGCTCAAGTCGAACTTCACGCAGGAGGAGATCTGTGACATCATAGGGTTCTTCGAGGGCTATCTTGACAGCACGTGCTTTATCGCGTTCAATATCGCGAACCTCGACCTTGTAAAGAACGTTCTGCCGAACCAGCACTGCCAGTTTTTGTCCGGCAAATGGGAAGACAGCTATCCGGAGATGTTGAAGGCGCGAGGAATGGGACTTGACATCGTACACAGTGAGCTGACGGAGGAGCGCATTCGCGCTTGTCACGAGGCAGGTGTTGACGTAAACGCATGGACTGTAGATCAGCCGGAGAGAGCGGAGCAGCTCATCTCCTGGGGCATCGACTACATCACCACCAACATCCTCGAATAGGCGGCGCAGTCGCCGCAGACAGGTATCGGCGTTATTTCAGTTGAGATCGCACGATAACCCACGAGGGTGGAGTTTGTGCAGATATCGGCGTTATTTCAGTCGAGGTTGCACGATAACCCACGAGGGTGGAGTTTGTGCAGACTTGGTCTGCTGAAATTTCGTCTGTGCAGACTGCACGTAAAGAAAAAATGTAGGGAACGCCGCGGCGTTCCCTACATTTTTTCCCTTTACGTGTGGTTTGCACAAGACATAAAGTCATCAGACACCGTGCAGTCTGCACGATACGAGCCGTCAGCCGACAAGCTTGCACCAAATAACATTGTCGTGGGATGTCTCTCCTACTCAGCTGAACTAACGTTGAGCCCTGCTTGCGGTCTCAGACCGCCGAGAATTGGCTGAGCCAGAGGGTGGAGTAGAAGCCGTTTTGACGGATAAGCTCATCGTGCTTTCCCGACTCGATGATGTGTCCGTCCTTCATGACGAGTATCATGTCAGCCTCTCGTATGGTCGAAAGACGGTGGGCGACGATAAAGCTCGTCCGTCCGCGCATCAGGGTCTCAAACGCTTG
This sequence comes from uncultured Ruminococcus sp., assembly GCA_964431775.1. Lineage (GTDB taxonomy): Bacteria > Bacillota > Clostridia > Oscillospirales > CAG-272 > UMGS1696. The sequence goes on from CAYSKU010000039.1 coordinate 1,548, forward strand.
CTGTATCTTCATCTCCGTTCGTGTGTCGATCGAGGACGTTGCTTCGTCAAGTATCAGCATCGGCGGTATCTCAAGCATCACTCGCGCTATGCAGAGCAGCTGTCGCTGTCCGGCAGACAGCGCACCTCCGTCGTCACTTACGACAGTGTCGTATCCCTTCGGCAGCCTCCTTATGAAGCTGTGCGCGTGTGCCGCCTTCGCTGCCGCTATGACTTCGTCATCTGTCGCGTCACGTCCCATCCTGATGTTGTCGCGTATTGTGCCGTGCAGCAGCCACGTGTCCTGTAGCACCATGCCGTAGGAGGCACACAGAGACCGCCGCTGTACGTCACGTATGTCCATACCGTCAATGCGTATGCTGCCGCCGTTCACATCGTAGAAGCGCATCAGAAGATTGATGATGGTCGTCTTTCCACAGCCGGTCGGACCGACTATCGCGATACGCTGTCCCTGCTTCGCGTGAAGCGTAAGACCGCGTATCAGCTCACGCTCGGGCGTGTACGAAAAATCTACCTCCTCGAGAGATACGTCACCGCGAACCTCACCGAGTGCCGGTGCGTTCTCACGGTCGGGTGCGTAGCGCGGCTCGTCTATCAGCTCGAATATACGTCCGGCACACGCAAGAGCGTTTTGCAGCTCCGTTATGACCCCCGATATCTCGTTGAAGGGCTTCGTGTACTGGTTCGCATACGAAAGAAAGCTCGTCAGCCCTCCGACAGTCATAGAGCCGGAGACCACCGCAAGCGCACCTGCAAGACATACCGCCGCGTATACGATGTTGTTCACAAAGCGTGTCGTCGGGTTCGTGATGGACGAGAAGAATATGGCGCGGAGCGAGCATTTCTTCAGCCGGTCGTTTATCTCGTCAAACTGCGCGAGACTCTCCTCCTCCTGCGAGAACGCTCGTATGACTGCCTGACCGCTCACCGTCTCGTTTATGAACGCCGTAAGCTCTCCGTTCGTCTCGGAACGGAGACGGAACATGGAGAACGTCTTCTTCGCAATGAACGAGGCGGCAAAAAGTGACAGCGGAGTCAGTAGCACCACTATGAGCGTTATGAGCGGATCGATCGTCAGCATGAAGACGAGCGTACAGAGGATAGTCATAACGCCCGAGAACAGCTGAGTGAAGCCGAGCAGAAGACCGTCCGCAAACTGGTCAACGTCCGAGATGACGCGGCTCACCGTGCCGCCGTGCGGATGTGTATCGATGTACGACAGAGGTAACGCGGTCAACGTGTCGAACGCATCACGGCGAACGTCACATACCACGGAATACGTTATCCTGTTGTTCAGCGAGTTCATTATCCACTGGAGTATGCCGCAGGCAAAGGCGCAGAACGCTATACGGTACAGCTCGACCGCGATACCGTCAAAGTCTACCTCTCCCACACCGAGCATACGGTCGATGACCCTGCCGCAAAGTATCGGTATGTACAGAGTGAACAGCACCACCGCCGCCGCAAGTATCACCGTAAGTATTATCGAAACGGTGTACCTTTTCAGATAGGCCGCAAGTCGCGAGACGACTTTTTTGTCAAGCTTTGTTTTCTTTTTGTTCTCCATTGCTCACGCCTCCACAGGACTCTTGTATTGCGATCCGTAGATCTCACGGTAAACGTCACAGCTCTGCAAAAGCTCCTCGTGCCGTCCGGCACCGACAAGACGACCGTCGTCAAGGACGAATATCATGTCGGCATCCATGATGGAGGCGGTACGCTGAGATACTATGACGGTTGTCGGACGGTCGGGAAGCTCACGTATCGTTTTACGGAGCGCGGCATCGGTCGCGAGGTCGAGCGCGGAGGCACTGTCGTCGAGAATGAGTATTTCGGGTCGTCTGACGAGCGCACGTGCTATGGTAAGACGTTGACGTTGTCCGCCGGAGAAGTTTCGTCCGCCCTGCTCAACGACCGAGTCGAGACCGTTTTCCTTTGCGGAAAGTATGTCCGCGCCACACGCATTCGAGACCGCCAAGCGAAGTTCTTCATCTGTAATGCTACTGTCGTTCGCGCCGAACATAAGGTTGCTTCTGATAGTCCCCTTAAAGAGGAGTGCCTTTTGAAGCACCAGACCTATCTTGTCGCGAAGCACCTCCGACGGATAGTCGCGGACGTTCACGCCGTTTACGAGTACCTCACCCGAGGTCGCATCGTAGAAGCGCGGTATAAGCGAGATGAGGGTCGATTTACCGCAGCCCGTTCCTCCGATGATACCGACCGTCTGACCGCGCTCGATACGGAGCGATATGTCGGACAGTGCAGGGTCGCTCCCCTCGGTGTAGCGGACGGAGACGGAACGAAGCTCAACGGACGGTGCAGCATCATCCTCGACCGGAGCGACTGTCGGGAAGGACATCTCCGGCTCTGTGCGGATGACCGCATCTATACGCTGCATACACGTTATCGCCTTGGTAATGCTGATCAAAAGGTTCGCGAACTTGATCAGCTCAACGAGTATCTGTGTCATGTAGTTGTACAGTGCTACTACCTCACCTGTGAGGAGCGAGCCTGCCATGACCTGACCTGCACCCGTTTGCAGAAGCACTATTATACCGAGATTCAAAATGACAAACGTCATCGGATTCATTAGTGCGGAGATACGTCCGGCGAAGAGCTGACGTTTTTTCAGCCCCGTGTTGTGTACCTCGAACGTCTCGGCTTCACGTTCCTCCATGCCGAACGCACGAATGACACGCGCACCCGAGAGACATTCTCGTGTAGTGCCGGTCAGTGCGTCAAGTTCGGACTGAACGCGCTTGTACGCAGGCACAGAGCCGAGGATTATACCGAAAACGATCACCGAAAGTATCGCGATAACGACACAGAAGATGAGCGCGGAGCGTGTGTCGAGGGTGAACGCCATGACCATCGCGCCGAAGACGACGAACGGAGAGCGTAGCAGGAGACGGAGCGCGAGATTTATACCGCTCTGCACCTGATTTATGTCACCTGTCAGACGTGTGATGAGGGTAGGAACGCCTGCACGGTCTATATCGGAGAACGACAGACGGTTTATATGCTCGTACAGTGCGCGGCGCACCTCGGACGAGCTTCCGACAGCCGCACGAGCCGCGAAATACTGTGCCGTCAGCGAGCAGACGAGACCTATAACGCCGAGCGCGACAAGGATGAGCGCGTGTCTGACGATGTAGGAGGTGTCTCCCTTGGCTATGCCGTTGTCGATAATGTCGGCAACAACGAGCGGAACGAACAGCTCGAACATTGCTTCAAGGAGCTTGAACAGAGGTCCGAGTATCGCTTCCGGTCTGTAGGCTTTGAGATATTTGAACAGATTTTTCAAAAGATGTTAGCCTATCCTTTCCTTGTGTTGTGAGATATTACCGAAAAATAATGACCATTTTGGGCGTTTTGTACATTTTCATTCGCCAAAAAATAATGTATAATCTTCCGTAGAGGTATTATACCATATCCGCAGAAAAACTGCAAGGGAGATAGCTATGTACAATGTTAAAAGGCTTGCATACGAGCTTGAGATAGAGGGTGCAAGGATAAACGTTATTCTCGACGGCTGTACAGTCGCAGGACTGGACGTTCGTTCGGCAGTCCGTCAGACCGCAGAGACGACAGACGATGAGGGAAGGGTGACGTACACGTCCGTGCGTGACGAAGAGCCAGATATACCGCGCCTCGTTTCGCACGAGACGAGGAACGGAAGTCCGTATTTCGTCTGGAAGAACAAAAGCTCACTTTGGGAGGAGAAGACGTACACCCTCGAATGCACACCGCTCCGCTTTATATATAAGGTAAGCGTTCGCGGTCACGGCAGGGTAGACGGAGTCGATTACTTCACCGGAAACGCCGCCTCGGGAGACCACGGAAGTGATTACGAATTCCAGTGGGGCTTTACGCCGTGCATATCGTGGTACAATTCCGAGGACTATTATTTCAAGGCTTCCGAGAGGTGCTACCGCTGGTCTGTGCTGATGGTACCTCCGATGTTCTGCTATGCGTTCCGCTGTGAGGGACTTGCACGTCAGCTCTCACTCGGTCTTGCCGCCGAAAGGGGTGAGCATAATTTCAACTCGTTCACCTACGAGCCGGTGCAGTACGGCGGCTACCGCTCTGCGTTCTTCCTCTCGACCGACCAGTACGGTCACACTACGGTTGACGGAGAATGGACTGCACCGCACATCGTAGGCTACGGTGCGGACGATGAGTTCGACGCCATGAAGAAGTACTCGGAATACTACTATGCTTCGGGTATCGCGGAGGTGAAGAAGCAGGAGATACCGCCGAGGTTCTGGCACGGTCCTATAGCCTGCGGCTGGATAGAGCAGTACGCACGGTATTTTGACAAGCATATAGCTCCGACCGACCTTGCACGTGAGGATATCTACGAGGAGTACATAGCACGTCTGCATGAGGCAGGGCTTTATCCGCGCTGTCTGATAATCGATGACAAATGGCAGAAGAACTATGCGATCGATATCGCAGACCCCGACAAATTCCCCGATATGCGAGCATTTGTGGATCGCCGTCACGCGGAGGGCATACACACCATGCTGTGGTTCAAGCTATTCGACCGAGACGGTATCGAGGATGACGAGGCTTGCGTGAAGCTTGCGGACGGAGGCTGGCGTGTCGATCCGTCACATCCTACGTTTATAAAGATACTTGACGAAGCACTGTATCGTATATTATCCTCGGACGAGGGCTGCTACGACTGTGACGGAATAAAGGTCGATTTTGCGTTCCAGATACCGATAGGGCGTGAGGTGAAGACGTACTCGGGAAAATACGGTGTCGAGCTGCTGTACGAGTTCATGGAACGGATATACACAACCGTAAAACGCATAAAGCCGTATGCGATAGTGAATTGCAGTCCGTGTCATCCGTACTTCGCGCACCTCTGCGACCAGGGAAGACTGCACGACTATGATGCGAAGAACCGTTTTTGCGCGGAGGATCTCGAGTTTCGAGCGAAGCTGTTCCGTATCGCGATGCCGGGGACACTTCTTGACACAGACAACGCCGGCTTCAACACACGTCGAGACACGATGCGTTGGCTCCTCAAGCAGCCGCAGACGGGCGTACCGGACATATATTGTCTCTCTCCCATGCTGTCGTTCGGCTTCAACGAGGAGGATCTTGCGGCTCTTTCGGCAGTATGGAGCGAGTACACGGACAGGATAGACAGGATGTACGGTTGAGCCGCCGATGACTGTCCGGCGGCTGAGCCGCCTTATTTGGCTTCAAGCCAATTCCGTCCCATCCCACAGTCTGCGGTGAGGGGAACGGAGACGGATACCGCGTTCTCCATCTCACGAACGAGTATTTCCGCAGCCTCGTCCGCACAGTCCTCTCGTGCCTCGACTATCAGCTCGTCATGTACCTGCATTATCAGTCGTGCATCGATACCGGCTTCACGCAGAGCGCGATATACACGTATCATCGCGACCTTTATCACGTCGGCTGCCGTTCCCTGTATCGGACTGTTCATCGCCACTCGCTCACCGAACGCACGAAGGTTTTTGTTTGTCGAATTCAGCTCGGGTATGTAACGCCGCCTTCCGAATAACGTTGACGTGTAGCCGTTCGCACGTGCCGCCTCGACCGTTTCCTTGAGGTATGCGTCAACTCCCGAGTACGTGTGCAGATAGCTTTCGATGTACTCCTTCGCCTGACGTCGCGTTATGCCGAGATCCTTCGAAAGTGAGAACTCACCGATCCCGTAGACGATACCGAAATTGACCGCCTTCGCACGTCTGCGAAGCTCCGGCGTTACCTCGTCCTCGTCGATCCCGATGAACTGCGCGGCAACAGCCGGGTGTATGTCACAGCCGTTTCGGAACGCCTCACACATCACAGGGTCTCCCGATATCGCGGCAAGCAGACGAAGCTCTATCTGCGAATAGTCCGCATCGATCAGCACATAGCCGTCCTCGGCGATAAAGTATCTCCTCAGCTCTCGCCCGATCTCCGCACGAACGGGGATGTTTTGCAGGTTCGGCTCACTTGAAGCAAGACGTCCTGTCGCCGTTCCCACCTGATTCAGGTGCGTGTGGATACGCCGGTTCTCGTCCATGCACTCTACGAGCGGAATACCGTAGGTCCTGCGTAGCTTTGACGTCTGACGGTACGCAAGTATGTCCGATATTATCGGATGATACGGTCGAAGCTCCTCTAATATTTCTGCGTTTGTCGAATATCCAAGCTTCGTCTTTTTGCCGTGAGGAAGACCAAGCTCCGCGAAAAGCACCTCACCGAGCTGCCTTGGAGAGTCTACGTTAAAGTCATGACCGGCGTGCGCCCATATCGAATCTACAAGAGCCTTCTCCGAGTCGAGAAGCTCCGCTGCGTATTTTTCTATACCGTCCGGAGCTATGCGGAAGCCGCGCTCCTCCATCGAGGCGAGAACGACAGAGAGGGGAAGCTCGAGGTCGGTCAGAAGCGCGGTCATGCCGTTTTCTGAAAGGAGCGGCGCGGTCTTTTTGTAGAGCAGATATACGATGTACGCAAGCTCCTCATTCTTAAAGTCGTCACTTTGCAGATAGCACAGTGAAAGGTCGGAGACGGAATACTTACCGAAGCTCGGATCGAGCAGATACGCCGCAAGCATTACGTCATATATGCAGCTGACCTCGTCTCCCGAAAGCTGTAGCGAGCGGAGCAGAGCCTTCAGGTCGTGACATATCAGAGTGCTTTTGCGAACGAACTCCCTTACCTCCTCGATAGGTGCTTTGGGATATACATATGAGCGTTCGCCGTTTGAGATCATGAAGCTCTCGATATCATAGTATACGGCGATCGGGGTGTCAACGTGCAGGTCGGAGAGGGAAGTGACCACGGTAATACCAACACGCTCTATCGGGTCGGGAGTCTCTGCCTCTCCTGCGGAGTCTGACTGCGCGACCTCATCGAGACCGAAGCGTTTCGCCATTCCGCTAAATTCAAGCTCGGAGAACAGTGTAAGGAGCGCGTCACGGTCGGCATGACGGGGAACGAACAGCTCCTCGGAGGAGCAGATCGGTGCGTCACGGCGTATACGTGCAAGGTCACGCGAGAGGAACGCGGAGTCACGTCCGGCATCGAGCTTTTTAACGGTTCCGGCGGTCTGACCGAAGTAGCCGTTCGCGCTGTCCGCGTACAGTGCCTCAAGGCTTCCGGCGGTACGTATCAGCTTGAGCGCGGTCTTCTCACCTATTCCGGCTACTCCGGGAATGTTGTCGGAGGCGTCACCCATCATAGCCTTTACGTCAACGAACTGCTCGGGGGTAACACCGTATTCGGTAGTGAAGCGTTCTCTGTCAAAAAGAAGGTCTTCGCCGGTCTTCACGAGAATTACAGACGTAGTATCATCAATGAGCTGGAGAGAATCGCGGTCTCCGGTGAGGATGTAGGTCGAGATATCACCGTGCTCACGAGCCATAGCGGCTGATGTGCCGAGGATGTCGTCCGCCTCGTAGCAGGGGCATTCGATGACCTTGAAGCCGAGTGCCTCTACGGCACGCTTTGCGTAGGGCATCTGTGCTTTCAGCTCATCGGGCATACCCTTGCGATTGCCCTTGTAGTCCGCGTAGGAGATATGACGAAAGGTCGGCGCGGAGACGTCGAAGGCACAGGCGATATAGTCGGGCGAGAGGTTATCGAGGTGCTTTTTTAAGATGGTGAGCAGACCGTAAACGGCGTTGGTCGGCAGACCGTCCTTTGTCGAGAGGGGACGTATGCCGTAGAATGCACGGTTGACGATGCTGTTTCCGTCTATTATCAAAAATTTTTTCATGCTACAGTATCCTTTGCTTTTGTGAGTATGTGGCGACGACAGTGACTGAAGGAGAGCGCGTAACTTTAAATTCGCACAAATAACATTGCCGTGGCTCGTCTTCCAATTTTAACCGAAAGTACGCCGATTATGTCCGCGGCGTCACGCCGCCTCAGCCGCCTCAGACGATTAAATTATAGCATAGATCGGGGGCGATGGGAACAGAAATTTACGAAAAAATATCGATCTTCTATTGCAATACCGTCCGAAACAATGTATAATATTTGTAGAACTAATATAGCTACAGGAGGAACGATATATGAAAAAGAGACTTGCGATTCTGCTGCTTTCGGCACTCCTGCTCCTCACCGGCTGTGGGGCGTACTTTCTCGATGAGGTGCTGCCGGAGCTTATGGATATCTCGACCCAGTACCCGAATGTCGAGAGCGTTACCGTGACGGAGCTTGCAAGCGGTGATACGGTCACATATGCAGAGCCCGATATGCAGGATAATATCCGTATGCTGTTCGAGGGAGTGCAGTGTACACGTGAAAAAACGACCGTCGGCTCGGAGGATGCGGTCTATACGGTCGAATTCAAGGCACAGGACGGCGATACCGTTATATACGTCATATCCGGCTCGGAATACGTCATCGGCGAATATAAGTATAAGGCTATAACCTTTGGCGTGGATATGATATATCTGGAGAATCTTTTTGAGTGACTGAGGACGCACGTCGGCGACACCTCACGCTCAACTCTACAGTTCGGGTGACATTTCTTAAAAAAATATGAGAACTTTTATAAATGTATTGACAGGCTTCGATTTTGATTGTAAAATAATGTTGTGCAGTATCCAACGAATAATAATGAAAAGACAGGGGGATCATTTATGAAGTACAGAACTATGGGAAAGCTCGGTATCGAGGTCTCGGCTTTCGGTGTCGGCTGTATGCGTTTTCCGATGATCAAGAACGCGGAGGGCGTTGACGTAGTGAACGAGGAGATATCCACTCCCGTCATCCGTCATGCCATCGACAGCGGCGTGAACTACATCGATACCGCCTACGTTTATACGAATCAGAAGAATGAAATGGCTCTTGCCCATGCTCTGCGTGACGGCTATCGTGAGAAGGTCTACGTTGCAACGAAGCTCCCCACGTGGGCGTGCAATACACGCGAGGATATGGACAAGTTCCTCGACGAGCAGATCGCAAACCTCGAGACCGACCACATCGACTTCTACCTCATCCACTCTCTGAACAAGGGAAGCTGGGAGAAGATACGTGACCTCGGCGTTCGCGAGTTCCTCGATTCCGCAAAGGCCTCCGGTAAGATAAAGTATGCTTGCTTCTCGTTCCACGATAACTATGATACGTTCATCGATATCATAGATTCCTATGATTGGGATATGTGTCAGATACAGATGAACTTCCTTGATGTTGAAAATCAGGCTACACTCAAGGGAATGCAGTATGCAGGCAGGAAGGGCATACCGGTCGTCATCATGGAGGGACTTCTCGGCGGACGTATCGCATACGCGCCGGACAACGTACAGGCACTGTACGATGCGTTCCCGGTAAAGCGTTCGCCTGTTGAATGGGCGTTCCGTTGGCTCTGCAACCAGCCGGAGGTCGCGACGGTGCTGTCGGGCGTAGTCAACATGGAGCAGTGCGACGACAACCTTGCGATATTCGAACGTTGTGACGTTGGCTGTATGACTCCCGAGGAGGACGAGCTTATCGCGAAGGTACGTGATGCGTACAACAGCAGAACGAAGATCGGCTGTACCGGATGTCGTTACTGTATGCCGTGTCCGAACGACGTTGACATACCGCGCATATTCCACGCATGGAACGAGGTCAACCTCTACGGTTCGCCGCTCAAGGGCAACGGTCACTACAAGAGAGTGATAGACGAGGGACACGCGGCTGACAAATGTGTCGAATGCGGTGCTTGTGAGGGCGTATGTCCGCAGAAGCTCCCGATAATCGAAAAGCTCAAGCAAGCCGACTCCGAAATGCGCTGAGGCAGCCTGAGGCTGCGCGCAGTCATCGGGGCGGCTGAGCCGCCGAACAGTCATCGGCACACTTTCAGTTTAAGTTGAACGACATCCCACGACAATATTATTTGTGACAGATCTGGGCGGCTGAGCCGCCGGACAGTCATCGTGGCGGCTGAGCCGCCGAACAGTCATCGGCACACTTTCAGTTTAAGTTGAACGACA
>CAYSKU010000039.1:11599-14705 GCA_964431775.1 uncultured Ruminococcus sp.
TCCCACGACAATATTATTTGTGACAGATCTGGTCGGCTGACGGCTCGTTTTGTGCTGAACGCACGTAAAAGAAAAAAATGAAGGGAACGCCGCGGCGTTCCCTTCATTATAAAACTACGTAAAGTTTAGACTTTACAAAAAGTTTGTAGACCAACCCTGCACCAATGATATTGTCGTGGGATCGCTTCAAACTAAAACTTCACCGCCGCCGATTCATGCCTGCGGCGTCACGCCGCTTAGGCGATGGAGGAGCGACCTTCGAGAGCGCGGCGAAGGGTGACGGCATCGGCGTATTCGAGATCGCTGCCGACCGGAAGACCGTTCGCGATACGTGTCACCTTTACACCGAGCGGTGAGACGAGACGCGCTATGTACATCGCAGTCGCATCACCCTCCACCGTCGGGTTCGTCGCAAGTATCAGCTCGCGTATCTCGCTCCCCTCCGATAAACGTGCGATAAGCTCACGTATCGTCAGCTTGTCTGGCGTTATGCCGCGCATCGGGGAGATCGTTCCGTGAAGCACGTGATATACGCCGTTGTATTGCTGCGTCTTCTCTATCGCCATGACCGCCCTCGGGTCCTCGACTACACAAACGGTCGAATGATCACGCGCACTGTTCGAGCATACGGTGCATACCTCGTCCGTCGTGATGTTGCGACAGACGGCACACCTGCGTATCTCCGTCTTTGCGGCAAGTATCGCCGAGGCAAAGTCACGCGCCTCCTCGTCAGAAAGGTTCAGCACACAGAACGCATACCGCGCCGCCGACTTCTTTCCGACTCCGTCCAGCTTTCGAAACATATCGGTAAGCCTCTCGAGAGGCTCGAGGTTCTCTGACATTGGATACTCCTTTCCGTGTACAGACCGATTCGGGGAAAAGCCGACCTGCGACTTTTCCCCGATATCTTTTTTTATTTATTCGTATTTGTGTTCCGCTTCGCCGATCAAAGAAGACCGCTGAGTCCGGGAACGTTCAGACCGCCGGTGATCTTGCCCATCTCGGTGCTGTTAATCTCGCTTACCTTCTTGATAGCCTCGTTCATTGCCGCTACGAGAATGTCGGACAGAGTCTCGATATCGTCGGGATCGACGACCTCGGGCTTTATGTCGATGGAGAGTATCTCCATCTTGCCGTTGATCTTTACCGTGACGACACCGCCACCTGCGTTGATCTCGTATTCACGAGCGTCGAGATCCTCCTGGAGATTGGTCATGTCCTCCTGCATCTTCTGTGCCTGCTTGATCATGCTCTGCATATTGGGCTGACCGCCAACGCCCTTGGGTAATCTTGCTTTCATTTGTTCTTTACCGCCTTTGTATTTTTGAATATTGTAGTTTTATCGCTATGTTATGCCATTACTTCAAATGTCGGATAACTCATCCATCGGAGCGTGCTTCTTCGGAACGGCACCGGTCTCGATAACGACCTCCGCACCGGCGGCTGCTATACCGCATACGTGAAGCGCGGAGCGTATGGACTGCATGGACGAGTCGCGGCTCAGGATGCTCCGTCCGATCTCGTTTACCGCACGTATTATGACCTTCATACGGTCTGCCGTGACGTAGCAGTCGCACTCCGAAAGAAATCCGGTGGACGAGGGGTTCTTCGCCCCGACACGCTCTATAACATCGCTCAGATCGAGAACTCGTGTAAGCTCACCCTCGGACGTGCCACCGTCTACCGTACCTTCGTCATTTGCGAAAGCAGGGGACACGACAGCATCCTCAGCTTCGGGTGTCGGAACGAGCATCTCATCGACCGACTGCGCCTGTGCTTGAGACTGCGCCTGTGTACCGGTATTTACCGGCGGAGCGGCTTCGAGAAGACTTACCTTTTCCTCAAGTGCCGCGATGCGCGAGAGCAGGGAAGCGTTCGAGGGCGAAAGTGAAGCATCGCTCATCTTCATCAGCGTAAGCTCCGCTGTGATACGCTTAGTCTGCGGGAGACGTGTCATCTCCCACGTTGCTTCGTCGAGAAGCTCGAACTGGTACGAAAGAGTCTCTCTCGAAAAACGTCGAGCGGCATCGTTGAGTACGCGAAGCTCAGGCTCGGTAAGATCGAGGTAGGACGTTTTTTCGCCGTCATCGAGGAACTTGCAGACGAGCATATCGCGCCAGAACTCCGTAAGCTCCGACCAATATACCGCGATATCCTTTGAGGAATCGTTCACAGTCCCAACGAGACGGAACAGGGTCTTCGTGTCGGCGCGTGCCACCGCTACAGCTGTCTTGTAGAGCAGCTCCGTACCCGTCAGACCGAGTACCTCGGCGGCGCGCTCGGCTGTCACCTCGTGACCGCCCGATGCACATAGCTCGAACAGACTTATAGCGTCACGCATACCGCCCTGCGCCTGCTTCGCGATACTGCGAGCGGCATCGGGGGTGAGGGAGATAGACTCCCACTCGGCGATCTGCATGAGACGTGCGGCGAGATCATCGACCTTGATGCGTCTGAAATCGAACCGCTGACATCTTGAGACTATAGTTGCCGGAAGCTTGTGAAGCTCGGTCGTCGCAAGGATGAAGACGACGTGCTCCGGCGGCTCCTCGAGCGTTTTCAGCAGTGCGTTGAACGCACCGGAGGAGAGCATATGTACCTCGTCTATGATGTAGACGCGCTTTTTGAAAAACGGAGTGTAGCCGACCTCGTCGCAGATATCGCGGATATTGCCGACACCGTTGTTCGACGCCGCGTCCATCTCCACAACGTCGGAAGCCGAGCCGTTGTCGATGGAGGTACACGCAAGACACCTTCCGCACGGCTCTCCGTTCACGGGAGACTCACAGTTTAAGACCTTTGCAAGTATCTTCGCGCAGGTCGTCTTGCCCGTGCCACGCGGACCGCAGAAAAGATAGGCATGAGAAAACTTTGACATCTTCGCCTCGTACCGAAGCACGGAGGTGATATGCTCCTCACCGCATACGTCATCGAACAGACGCGGACGATATTTTCGATATAATGCCTGATGCACGGTCTACTCCTTTTCGTAGGCTCGGATGAACGGAGGATACCTCCGCATCCGTAGGGATACCTACAAGAATAACTCGCAGATCAAGACCATACACCCGAACTTCGACCTGAGGATCACATACGACACTGCACT
>CAYSKU010000040.1:0-14533 GCA_964431775.1 uncultured Ruminococcus sp.
CCCTCCCGGAGGGAGGCTCATTCACGTGAAACCAAATCATCACGTCAGCCGACCAAACCTGCACCAATTATATTGTCGTGGGATCGCTTTCAACTTAAACTGAAAGTGCGCCGATGACTGCCTGTCGGCTCAGCCGACCAAGTCTGCTCAAACTCCACCCTCGTGGGATCGCTTTCAACTTAAACTGAAAGTGCGCCGATTCATGCCTGCGGCATCACGCCGCCGGAACGGAAGAGGGGAACCTATGGTGTAGGTTCCCCAGGAATGCGGTATTGGTTTGGGTGAGAAGAGGGAACTGCCTCAGTCCTCGATCTCGACAAAGGTGTCATCCTCCGTCCCGAGCGTGCCGGACTCAAGAAACTCCGGCAGCTTCTCTATCGGCATCTTCTGTATCTTCTTCGGACGTCGATGCTCCTTCTCTCCACGGTGCGCGACCGACCCCTTCGAGTCTCCGCGTTCTCCGCGGTCACTGCGCTCTCCGCGTTCGCGCTCGCTGCGCTCCGTGCGCGGCTGTACGGGCGACTTGTCCGCTCCCTCGTAGGTGATGACTATCTTGCGGTTCTTGTCCGTTCCGACGCTGTGCGTGGATACGTTCTCGTAGCCGTGCAGCTCACTGTGGATCATGCGACGCTCGTATGCGTTCATCGGCTCAAGGAATACGTTCCTCTTGTACTTCACCGCACGTGCCGCCATTCGGCGCGCCAGCGAACGAAGTGTCTCCTCGCGCTTCGCACGGTAGTTCTCGATGTCAACAACGATCTTTACGTAGTCGCCGCCCTTCTGCTTCGACTGACGAAGTGCCGCAAGGTTCACGAGATACTGTACCGCATCAAGAGTCTCGCCGTGATGTCCGATCAGGATACCCGTGCCCTCTCCCTTGATGTCGATCTTCGGATAGACGTTCGCCTCTCCCTCGATCACGTATTCCTCTCCCTCGGGACACTCTGCCGCCTCCGCTACCGCGTCAAGCTGCATATCGCGAAGCAGCGTGTTCGTGAAGTCGAGTGCGTACCGCATCTCGTCCTCCGTTACGCCGACCTTCTGTCTCTCCTCCTCGGAGATAGGCTCGGTCTCCGCCGTCTCGCTCTCGACCGCCTCGTTCTCTGCCGTCTCCGCCGTCTCGACCGCCTCCGCGATCTCAACAGTATCGACCGCTTCGTTTTCGACCGTCTCTACCGTCTCGACTGCCTCGTTCTCGACCGCTTCCGTCTTCTCCGCTACTGCTTCCGTCGGACGGGGACGGCGCGACTTGCGGCGAACATCGTTGTTCATCCTGCCGCCGGAGGTGCTGCTGCTGTCGTCACCGAACTGCTCGCTCGCTTCACGTGTGAAGTCGGACAGCCCTATGGGGGACGCGATCATCGCCTCCGCTCCCGGTACTGCTTCAACGTTCTGCGGCTTCGGCTGTCTTCTGCGCTGAGGCTTTGCCTGATTGCGAAGTCCCGAACGGTACTCCGTCTTCACCTCCGCACTGCCCTTGTCGGTGGTCTCTGCCTCCGCCTTGGTCTCCGCTGCCTCGACCGTCTCTGCCTTGGCTTCTGCCCCCGTCTCGACTGTCTCTGCCTTTACCTCGACCCTTTCGACCGCTTCTGCCCCCGTCTCGACCTTAGCTTCTGCCCCCGTCTCGACCTTTTCGAGGGTCTCTACAGGCTTGCGCTCCGGCTTCGGCTCACGTTCACGTCTCGGCTCACGCGGCGCGTTCTCGTTGCGCTCTGTACGCTCCTGCTTTGCCGCACGTTCCGGCTTCGGCTCACGTTCGGGCTTCTCCGCTTTTGCGGGACGCTCCGGACGATCTGCACGTTCCGGCTTCTCGGGACGTTCCGGCTTGTTCGTCGGCTTTGCGGAAGCGGACTGAGCCTTCTCGGGACGTTCCGTGCGCTCCGGCTTTGCCGCACGTTCCGGTCTGTCCGCACGCTCGGTGCGCTCCGGCTTCTCGGTGCGCTCCGGCTTGTTCGTCGGCTTTGCGGAAGCGGACTGAGCCTTCTCGGGACGCTCCGTGCGTTCCGGCTTTGCCGCACGTTCCGTGGGACGTTCGGTCTTCTCGGGACGTTCGGTCTTTTCGTGAGACCTTACGTGAGCCTGTCCGTCACCGCGCTCGGACGGCTTGCGCTGTCCCTGAGACTGAGACTGTCTGCGCTCACCGCTTGCGTTCGTGCCGTTCTCCTGCTTCTTCGCGCCGGCTGTACCGCCGCCGCGGCTCTGCTGATTCTGACGACCGCGCTTTTCTTCGTTCTCACTGCCGCCACGGTTCGTGTGTACCTTCATACCACGCAGGTCGGCAACGAGAGAGGAAAGCTCCGCGCCGATCTTGCCGGATTCGGATTCGGTGACGGTGATCTTTATCTTCGCCTCACGCGCACCGATACCGAGAAAGCCCTTTCTCGGCATTTCGAGGATCTCGTAGCTGATCTCCTTACCGTCCACGGCGTATTCGCGGTTAGCTATCGCGACAGCCTCCTCGACGGTCTTTGCTATAACCAGATAAGTTTCGTTCATATGTTGTTCTGTCGGCTCGCATGACTCTGTCGTGCGAGGTCTCCTTGGTCAATGCCTTATTTTTCGTTTTTCTTATTTTTGTAGGACGACGTATCGTCGTTCTTTATGGGAGCCGCGCCCTTGCCGTCTGCCGACGTGGTCTCACCGTTCTGCTCACGCAGAGACTCCTCCTCGGCTGCAAGAGCCTTTGCCTTTTCCTCCTGACGTGCGATGTATTCCTCGTCGTCGATGTGGTGCAGGCTGCGGACGGGAGCCTTGTTCTCGTTCTTCGGCTTCTTCACCTTGACGTTTGCGGCGCGCTCGGCAGCCTTATAGTCCTCCTCCGTGAACTGCGGAAGGGGGAAGAGCTTACTGAACAGGATACGCTCGAGGGTGGAGAGGACGCTTCTGAATATCCAGTACACGCCTATCGCGGAAGCCATCTGGAACTCGATGTACACGGAGAGGAGAGGCATCGTCCACATCATGATCTTCATGGACGCGCTGTTCTGCTGCTCTACGGTCTCGGGGGACTGATAGCTGAACCTCTGCGTTATCTTCTGCGAGAGTATCATAACGACGAAGGTAAGCACGGGGATGAGCATGAGCCAGTTGAAGGGCTTGAAGGATATCTCCGGTATCTGCGAGAGGTCGAAGGGACCTACCGTGAAATCGGGGATGACGGCGTTCTTGAGAGCCGGAGCCATGCCTTCAACGGTGTAGGCGGAAACGTTGTCGCGTATGCGGTTTATTATATCGATCTCCGCGTTGCGGACATCGAGCGTAATGCCCTGACCCTCGAAATAGCCCTTGAGGTTATTTATCTGTTCGGTCGGGATATTGCATATATAGCGCAGCGGCTTTACGACGACGTTATAGAGGCAGATTATGATGGGGAACTGTATGAGCAGTGTACCGCAGCCTCCCGCCGGGTTGAAGTTCTCCTGCTTATAGAGGTCCATCAGCTCGTTCTGCATCTTCTGCTGAGTTGCCTGGTCGTTACGTCCCGCGTATTTTTTACGCAGAGCGGCGACCTTTGGTGCAAGGGAAGCCTGCTTGACCTGATTCTTCTGCTGCTTGATACCGAACGGAGAGAGTATTATCTCCATGATAAGCGTAAACAGGAGAATGGCAAGCAGATAGTTGTTTGTCAGGTTATACGCCAGACGAATGAGATATCCCATAGGGATATACAGAATATCAAGTATACTTTCCATTCAAAGTTCTCCGAGGTGGAAAATGTTGGGCGTACCTATGCAGGGTACGTCACGTAGTGACGGGAGCGTTCACGACGCTCTGTCGTTATTTCCCGAGCGGAGCTTAGATAAGACCTCGCTTTTTTTGGGGACGGGGTCTTCGCCGCCCGCGGAAAAGGGGTTGCACCTGACGAGTCGCCAGAGGGTAAGGACAGTTCCCACGACTATACCCCATTCGGTCACGGCGTCTATCGCGTAGCGTGAGCAGGACGGAGTAAAGCGGCAGGTCGGGACAGGCTTGAGGGGGGAGAGGACATGACGATAGAGCCGCACCGGAAGAAGGTAGACGCATCTCAGGAGATCGCGCACCGTCACATATGCGGCGTGAAGGGCTCGTATGGCACGTTTTTTGCTGTCGGAGTCACGCATCGTCGTTCTCTCCGTCCCGTGCGGTCTCGGCAGTCTCGGCGACCCCTGTAGGGGGTGCGGAGGCGGTGCAGACTGCACTGCAAGTCTGTTTTTGTTCCTTATCGATCAGCTCGACCCTTGCGAGAGCGTATTGCAGGTCACGCTTTACCTCCTGCATCTTCAAGACCGTACAGGCAGGACGCGGAACGATAACTATAAGGTAGCCAGTTCGCACACCGGTATTCTTGTCTATCTGACGATAGGCTTCCCTTATGACACGTTTGGCGCGGTTGCGCTGCACGGCACCTCCGATCTTTTTTGAGGCTGATATCCCGATACGGTTGACTGACCGTTTTTCGGGGTGCTGTTTTTTCAGAAGCGCGGCATGGCGGTCGCGAAGCACGTAAAGTGACAGCGAGCCGGTCGAGACACGTCTTCCGTTCTTATACGCTCTGCGGTACAGGTGATTTTCGGTAATTGCCAAGAATTTCATCTTTATCAAAAATTCCGTTCGGCGAAGTCGGGGGAAATAAAACGATAACCTCCGGTCTTCGTAAGAAAGCGGAGGTTATTGATACAGGCCGAACACCCGAGACTCAGTGAGTGAGGCGGGCGCGACCCTTATCGCGTCTTCTCTTGAGAACCTTTCTGCCGTTAGCAGTTGCCATTCTCTTTCTGAAACCGTGTTCCTTGCTTCTCTGTCTCTTCTTAGGCTGATATGTTCTGAGCATATTCGCACCTCCTTATCGTAGTTAAGAAAAAATTGTTTAGGCGTTGTTTGAAAAAGAAGGAGCTATGCACAGAGGAGCGAGAGATCTTTGTGATAGACGAAGGCTCTTTCCGCAGGAATACTTCGTATTTCAAGGGAAGCTCCCGAAGTATAGCGCAAGAAGCTCCGCTGTCCGTGCATATTGACTTTTTTTCGAACACGCCCTAACCGATTTACGCGCAGGGTACGTGAGGGCAGCCGAATGCGGCATTCACGCGGTACGCGCAGATAGACAACAGTAATTATATATCAGAACCGCCCCGATTGTCAATAGGTTTACGAAATTTTTATTCGGGTCGGCGGTCTGAGACCGCAGGCAGTCATCGGCGTACTTTCAGTTTAGATTGAAAGATATCCCACGACAATATCATTGGTGCAAACTTGGTCGGCTGACGGCTCGTTTTGTGCAGACCGCACGGTGTCAACTTCACGTGTATTAGGCTCCCTCCGGGAGGGAGCTGTCGCGGTCACCGCTTGCGGCGACGACGCGACTGAAGGAGAGCGCGGCGGTCTGAGACCGCAGGCAGTCATCGCCTCAGGCGACCTCAGGCGACAACGACCGCCTTGACAAAAGGGGGAAAGAGTGATATAATAAGATGTATATATTTTAATGTATAAAAACGATAGATCCGGAGGAAGTATGGAATTGCAGAACGACGCTGAACTGTCCTCGATCTGGCAGATAGTCAGTGAGATATTGCATGGGCATTTCAACAGCGAAACGCCGTATCAGCTGTGGTTCGGACGGGTCCGTCTTGCATATCTCGATGCGGAGAGCGCGGTCTTTACCTGTGAGAACGAAACGAAACGTTCCATTCTCGAGAAAAAATACCTCTCTCTCCTGACCGACGCGCTCGCCGAGGCTATCGGCTACGAGCCCACCGTGGAGATCCGCGTGGACGAGTCGCTCGCCCCCGAGCTCACCGGCGACTCCTCGACAGTCTCCCCCCTGAGGCTCGCTCGCGAACGCCGCGACGACGACTCCGGTATCGCCGGAGGAGCTGACGGCGGCATCGATGCGGATACGGATATGCCGACGAACACGAGTACGGCAAAGACCCCACCGTCAACGTCACAGACCACATCAGCCGCCGAGCAGACCCGAAGCGGCAGTCGCCGCAGCGCGGCTCAGGGCACCGAGCAGTTTCCCCTGACGTCCGTCAGCCCAAGTCAGGCTGAACGAAAAAAGGGAAGAGGTAGCGGAGGCGGCAGCACGAGTACAGGTACAGGCACAGACACAGGTGCAGCCGACATATCGGAGCTGTCCGCGATGGAGCTTGCCGCGCTGTCGGAGGCGGCAGACGCCGCAGACGAGACGAGGGGCGAGAGACGGCTCACGTACAACGAGGACTACACGTTCGAGAACTTCATCGTTGGAAACTCGAACCGCTTCGCGCACGCGGCGGCACTGAACGTAGCGGACAACGTTGGTATGAAGATAAATCCGCTGTTCATCTACGGGCCGTCCGGTCTCGGCAAGACGCACCTCATGTACGCGATAGCGAACCGCGCATTGAAGCGCAAGCCCGACATACGAGTGATATACGTAAAGGGCGAGGAATTTTTGAATCAGCTGGTGATAGCGATCCAGCACGGCTGGACGCAGTCGTTCCGGCAGAAGTACCGGAACGCGGATATGCTCCTGATCGACGACATACAGTTCATAGCCGGCAAGGAGGGAACTCAGATGGAGTTCTTCCACACGTTCGACGCTCTGTACGAGGATCACAAGCAGATAATCCTGACGTCCGACCGACCGCCGAGGGAGCTTACGTCCCTTGAGGAGCGCATACGGAGCCGCTTCGAGGCAGGACTTCTTGCGGACATACAGCCGCCGGACTACGAGCTTCGTCTGGCGATACTCCAGAACAAGATCAGTCAGAACAACATCGACGTTCCGACAGACGTAGTTGATTTTCTTGCGCGAAACCTCCAGGAGAACATAAGGCAGCTCGAGGGGGTCATAAAGAAGCTGGCGGTAACGAACCTGCTGAACGGTCAGCCGGTGACGATGGAGATGGTGATACAGACCGTTCCGGAGTACCTGCGCGATGCAGAGCCGGTATCGGACACGGTGAACCGCATAATCGAATGTGTCGCGAAACGCTCGGGCGTTCGGGTGGAGGACATCCTCGGCTCATCGCGCACGAAGAAGATAAAGAACGCACGAAACATCGCCATGTACATCGTCCGCTCGATGACGAGTATGTCTCTTCCGCAGATGGGCGTGGTATTCTGCCGCGATCACAGCACGATACACTCGAACGTAAACGCCGTCGAGACCGCGCTCTCCACCGACACCATCCTCGATGCCACCATCAACGACATCATCAAAGAAATAAAACGCGGCTGAGGGCGGCTGAGCCGCCGGGCATGAATCGGCGCACTTGCAGTTTAGACTTTACGATATCCCACGAGGATGGAGATATCCTTATCGAGTACAGACCGATCGTGGCACGAGTTTTCTACAGTATATTCAAAAGCAGGGCTTTGATACAGCTGTTGAAATGTGGACAGCAAGGACGGGAACGTTATTTTTTTTGCCTGTTTTTCGGCTTATCAAAAGGGTAAAAAATGATTTCCACAGGACTTTTCGAAAGCCTTTTGATATCCATAAATTAGCATCCAGAACGTTCGAAAGTTTTCAGATCGGTTTTCCACAGGTTGTTGAAAACCCCTGTTGAGACTGTGGACAAGACCGCGTTTTTTTGAAAAACGAGAGCTATATTTTGTTTTTTTCGTGAGTTCGTGCGATATCCGCGCCTCGATATACCGTCAATATAGCAGATATCTGCCTATATCAACAGAAATACACATCCTTCCACAGCCTTTTGAAAACCTCGTGTGAAAGTCCGTATTTTTCCGAAGGAAGCGAGCAGCGCGGTGTGGTACGGCAGTCTGTCGCGGCGTTCGTTCCGTGAGATATCAAAAGGGAAGTGCGGCGCGATACGGTCGGTAGAAAAGGCTTTTGAAAAGTGAATTTTTCGCCAAACGGCAGTTTTACACCCTAATGTTCGCAAATTTTAGGTCTTTACACTCACGATACGAGATCCGCATCTCGAGTTTTCCTCAAAGACCCACAGTAAAAGAAAGAAGTTCTGCGAAGACGGTACGGGACAAGGCTCGGCGCGAAGCTCGAAAAAATTACGAGATATCCGCTTTTTCCTTTTGAAAAGTGCGAAAAAACGCCGTTTTTCGGCGGATATACGGCAGCCATCGAGGTTTTCCACAGTTCGCACACCCTCTACTACGACTACTACTTGATAACTTATTATATTATTATCTTTTCTCTTTCTTTATATAGAGAAGCTTCGATCAAAGCGTTCGTGTCGTCCGAAAAGACAAGGATACACCCGATCGCACGTGAAGGAGCCGATAAGAAGAAAAGAGAAAGAGACAAGGTCAAAAGGACGTGGAGCGCGATGCACTCACTTTGGAGGATACACCCACCTTGCCGTGAAACTTACTTCATCTATTTATAGGAGTGTATGTATATCCAAAAAGACACCCAAAGTACACTCATTCGTGGAGGATATGGGAATATACACAGCGTTCTACAAAAGAAAAAATATATGTCTTGCGGCGGCAAGGAGATCGAGCCTCTGTGAGACGTGACACAAAAAATGTTTCACGTGAAACATTTTCGGGAGATAGGTATGAAAGCTACATTTGATAAGCAGAAGCTGCTTGCCGCGCTCACGCCGGCAGCCGGCATCTCACAGACCAGGAACACCCTCGTTTCTGTTGACGGCTTATTGTTCGAGTGTCCGATAGACCCGAGGTTCGGGGAGACGGACGGGACGGAGAGCGGCGACCTTTGCCGTATCTCGGCGTTCGACCTTGAAAAGGGACTTCGCACTACTATCGAATGTGAGATAGACGAGCCGGGGCTGTTCGTGATCAACACGGTCAAGATATTACAGATAGTTCGCGCAATGCCGGACGGACTCGTCACGATCTCGATCGATGACAAGTGCCGTGTCCGGATAACTGGCGGTCAGTCCTCGTTCGACATAACGGCGACCCCGGGAGAGGAATTCCCGACCATGCCGATGTTCGTCGGTGAGAGGGTATACACACTTCCGCAATATATGCTGAAGAAGC
Organism: uncultured Ruminococcus sp.; assembly: GCA_964431775.1. Classification (GTDB taxonomy): domain Bacteria; phylum Bacillota; class Clostridia; order Oscillospirales; family CAG-272; genus UMGS1696. The sequence continues at coordinate 8,953 of CAYSKU010000040.1, forward strand.
TGCTCGGTCAGAGCATATACGCCGTAGCGCAGAACGAGCAGAGGGCATCCTTCAACGGTGCGCTATTCCGGATACAGGACGGCGAGCTGACGATAGTCGGCTGTGACGGGAATCGTTTGGCGGCGGCGAAGTGTATGCTTCCGCCGGAGAGCGGAGCGGCAGACGCACGTATGCTGATACCGGGCAAGTTCCTCGGTGAGCTGTCGAAGCTCCTTCGCGACACGGAGGACGAGCTCACCATGATGATCGGTCGAAAGCACATCATATTCAAGCTCGATTCTATCTACTTCTTCACACGTATGCTCGACACGGAGTACGTTGCATATGAAAAGTTCCTTCCGGTAAAGTATCGGACGGAGGTCTACGTTTCGACAGACGATCTACGCAGTGCGATAGAGAGGGCGTCGGTCGTTACGGAGGACAAGCTGGGCGGCTCGGGAAAGCCGCCGATCAAGCTCGACATAGCGGCGGATGCGATAACGCTGTCGTCGGTATCGTCGGGCGGCTCGGTACACGAGAAGGTACCGGCGGCGATAGGCGGTGCTTCACTTTCGCTCGGGTTCAACTGCCGATACCTGCTCGATGCGCTTCGGGCAGTTCCCACGGATTGTGAGACGCTCCGCATACGCTTGATCGATGCGAGCATGGGAATAATGATCGAGCCGTCCTGCGGCACGGGCTTTTCGCGCTCGGCTCCGGACGAGTCGGTCTTCGGCGAACGCGGGTTCGACGTTCCGGCGGAGGTGTCGAACGAAGGTTCGGACAAGGATGAGAATGTACGTTCCGAATTCATGAGCTTTATCATGCCGTTGAGGATGAACAGCTGAGAGATACGGCAGAGGAGAAAGGGCGAAAGGTGAAAGAGAGTTCGTATGTTCATACACATAGGTGCAGGAAGTCTGATACGCGCCGACAAGGTGATCGGCTTTTTCGACATGGACGGGAAATGGGATTCCGAGGTAACGAAGGATTTTTTGAAGCGGAGCGAGCAGGAGGGGCTGACGGTCTCGGCAGGTGACGATCTGCCGCGCTCGTTCGTTCTCTCCGACGATGCTCTGATCTTCACCCACATCTCCACCTCCGCCCTCAAGACCCGGGCTGCCGGCGGCGTGACGCCGCAGACGGTCATCGGCGTTCGTTCAGTTTAGACTGAAATAGCTCCCACGAGGGTGGAGTTGGTGCAGACTTGTCGCCTGAGGCGACAGGCGGCGTGACGCCGCAGACGGTCATCGGCGTTCGTTCAGTTTAGACTGAGCGTGAACCCACGACAATATCATTTGTGCAGACTTGTCGCCTGAGGCGACAGGCATGAATCGGCATTTCTGAAGCTGAAATCTAAAGATATTCCACGAGGGTGGAGTTGGTGCAGACTTGTCTGCTGACATTTTGTTGTATTGGTTCGGTATCGGTTTCACGTAGAGGCTCCCTCCGGGAGGGAGCTGGCAGCTTGTCTGCCTGAAGGAGAACTCGGCGGTCTGAGACCGCAAACACGAAACGGCGTTAGTTCAGTCGAGACTGAAAGATATCCCACGACAATATCATTGGTGCAGACCGATCCTGCACAAACTTCACCCTCGTGGGATATCTTCCGACTAAAACTGCACGAATGCCGATGACTGCTTGCGGTCTCAGACCGCCGCCGATGACTGCCTGTCGGCTCAGCCGACCCGATTCGTGCGCCCCGCCTCAGGCGGGCAGCCGACCCGATAATGCACCAATAATATTGTCGTGGGATATCTTCCGATTCAAGCTTCACGAATGCCGATTATGCGCCCCGCCTCAGGCGGGTCAGGCGACCCGATAATGCACCAATAATATTGTCGTGGGATATCTTCCGATCCAAGCTTCACGAATGCCGATTATGCGCCCCGCCTCAGGCGGGCAGCCGACCCGATAATGCACCAATAATATTGTCGTGGGATATCTTCCGACTAAAACTGCACGAACGCCGATTATGCGCGCAGCCTCAGGCTGCCATAAGTAAGAGAGAATGATGAATAATGGATAATAATATCAATAACAACACACAGGTCTACGATGAGAATCAGATACAGGTCCTCGAGGGTCTCGAGGCTGTCCGTAAGCGTCCCGGTATGTATATCGGTACGACCTCACAGGGCGGTCTCCACCACCTCGTGTACGAGATCGTCGATAACTCCATAGACGAAGCTATGGCAGGTCGTTGCGACCGTATCGAGGTCGTCCTGTACCCCGACGGAAGTGTCTCCGTGCAGGATAACGGCTACGGCGTTCCATCGCAGATCCACCACAAAATGGGAAGACCGACCCTCGAGGTCGTCTTCTCAGTCCTCCATGCCGGCGGTAAGTTCGGCGGTCAGGGCTACAAGATATCCGGAGGTCTCCACGGCGTCGGCGCATCGGTCGTCAACGCCCTTTCCGAATGGATGGAGATCGACAACTGCTACGAGGGCAAACGCTACACCATGCGCTTCGAGCGCGGCGGTATCGCTCGTCCCTTCGAGTGCGTCGGCGACTCCGACGGACAGCACGGTCTCTATGTCCGCTTCAAGCCGGATGCGGACATCTTTACCGATACCACGGAGTTCGATATGCAGATGCTCCTCACGCGACTGCGTGAGCAGACCTTCCTCAACGCCGGTGTGCGTATCATCCTCCGCGACGAGCGCACCGAGCTTCCCGAGGAGACCGACGAGCTGACCATAGTCGGCGGCACAGCCGCAGTGACCGACACCTCCTCCGACGACCCCGACATCGTTCGTCTTTTAGAAGCGGCTCGGGCAGAGCAGATAGAGAGAGGTGACGACAGCGACACCGACACCGACACCGATACCGACAGCTCGTCCGAGGTCGAGGTCGGGGACGAGACGAGCGTTGAAGCGGAGCGGTTCGAGGACGAGGAGGGCGAGGTGAAGCTTCGCGGTCGCTATCTCGAATACGACCTTTGCTACGAGGGCGGTATCCGCTCGTTCGTCGAGCATCTCAATCAGGCGAAGCACGTTGACGTGATACACCCGAACGTCATCTACATGAAGGCGGAAAAGGGAGACATCACCGCCGAGGTGGCAATGCAGTACAACGACAGCTACACGGAGACTATCGTGACGTTCGCGAACAACATGAAGACCATCGACGGCGGTACGCACGAGGTCGGCTTCAAGAGCGCGATAACGAAGGTGCTGAACGAGTACGCGAGACGCTCCGGCGCGCTCAAGGACGGCGACAAGAACCTCTCGGGCGAGGATGCACGCGAGGGTCTCTGCGCGGTCGTATCGGTCAAGCTGCCGGACGCGCAGTTCGAGAGCCAGACGAAGGCAAAGCTCGGCAACTCCGAGGTGCGGACGATCGTTGACAACATAGTATGCGAGAAGCTGTCCGAGTTCTACGAGGAGAATCCGTCTGTTGCGAAGGCGGTGATCGACAAGTCGCTTGCGGCGCAGAGGGCGCGAGAGGCGGCACGTAAGGCGAGGGAGCTGACGAGACGAAAGGGAGTGCTTGACGGCGGCTCTACGCTTCCCGGAAAGCTTGCGGACTGTCAGGAGAGAAGATCTGAGCTGACGGAGCTGTTTCTTGTGGAGGGAGACTCCGCAGGAGGCTCTGCGAAGAGCGGACGAGACAGCAAGTTCCAGGCTATACTTCCGCTTCGAGGAAAGGTGCTGAACGTAGAGAAGTCGCGTCTCGACAAGGTATATTCGAACCCGTCGCTGATACCGATCATACAGGCGTTGGGCTGTGGCATCGGCGAGGATTTTGACATAGACAAGCTGCGCTACGGAAAGATAATCATAATGGCGGATGCGGACGTAGACGGTTCGCACATACGGATACTTCTTTTGACGTTCTTCTTCCGTCACATGAAGCCGCTCATCGAGGAGGGGCATATATTCCTTGCCCAGCCGCCGCTCTATCGACTGCGGAAGGGAAAGACGGAGCGTTACGCCTTTTCCGACGAGGAGCGCGACCGCATGATCGCGGAGATGGGAGGCGGAAGCATCGACGTCGAGCGATACAAGGGTCTTGGTGAGATGGATGCGGATCAGCTTGCGGACACCACCATGGATCCGAAGACGAGGACGATATTGAAGGTAGAGATCGAGGACGCTATGGCGTGTGACGAGATATTCTCGACTCTGATGGGCGACAAGGTCGAGCCGCGCCGCGAATTCATCGAGCAGAACGCAAAATATGCGGAGAACCTTGACGTATAGTCGCCCGAGGCAGCCTGAGGCCGCAGGCATGAATCGGCGTTCGTGAAGTCGAAATTGAAAGACATCACACGACAATATTATTGGTGCAGACTTGGGCGGCGTGTCGCCGCAGACATGGATCGGCGTTCGTGAAGTCGAAAGCATTCGACATCCCACGAGGGTGGAGTTTGTGCAGATCTGCCGTCTGTACAGACGAACGCTCTATAGACAATACTTTATTCGAGGATAAAACAAACACAATGAAGCTACTCACCCTTACTCTTGCTCCGGCGATAGATGTGACCTATCAGCTAAAGCATTCCGTCTGCGACGGTCTGAACCGCGCAGACTCCTTCTCCCTTACCCCGGGCGGTAAGGGCATCAACGTCTCACGTGCCGTGCGTGCCGCCGCAGAGCGTGACGGAGACACCGCCGAATACCTCATGACCGTCGCGCCGATCGGCGGTGAGTCCGGTGCTATGTTCTGCTCACTTCTCGAGCGTGAGTCGCTCCCCGTGACCGCCGTGGAGATCGCCGCGCCGCTGCGCGTGAACGTCTCGGCTGTGCCGGCAGACGGCGGCAGTGACTGCGAGATAAACGCCCCCGGGGCGGCAATGACCGAAGCGGAGCTTGCACGTGCGGAGGAGCTGCTCCTCTCGAACGTCTCCGAGGGGGATGTCGTCTGCATATGCGGCAGCTGTCCCACAGGTGTAGATAAAGCATATCCGGCGCACCTTTGCGCGAAGGTAAAGGCGAGGGGTGCGTACTGCATCATCGACTGTGACGGAGAGGCACTGCGTGCGGCAGTGGCGAGTGCGAGCGCGAACGAGGGCAGCGCACCCGACTTTATCAAGCCGAACGCGGACGAGCTGAGCCGGCTCTGCGCCGACCTTGGTCTTACGGCAGGTACTCCGTCCGAGAACGCACGTGCGGTATGCGCTCTGACGGGCGGCAGGACGAGCGTTATAGCGACGCTTGGCGGTGACGGCTGTCTTCTTGCGACGACAGAGGGCGTAATGACTGTGACCGGACAGCGCGTCAAGCCGAAGCGCATCAAGGGTGCCGGAGACACGTTCCTCGGAGCGTTCGTCTACGCACGCTTCATCCGCTCACTCCCCCTCCGCGACGCTCTCCGCTTCGCCTCCGCCACCGCGACCGCCTACGTAGGCGGCTGAGCCGCGGACAGTCATCGGCGTTCGTGAAGTTTGGGATGGAAGATATCACACGACAATATTATTTGTGCAGAGTCGCCTGAGGCGACAGGCAATCATCGGGTCGCCTGAGGCGACAGGCAATCATCGGCGTTAGTGCAGTTTGGAATGGAAAATATCACACGACAATATTATTTGTGCAAATGTATTCTCCTTCCACCGCTAACGCGGTCCCCCTCCCTCCCGGAGGGAGGCTCATTCACG
>CAYSKU010000041.1:0-13557 GCA_964431775.1 uncultured Ruminococcus sp.
GAGGCTATGACAATGGCTACTCGTATCGTTGTTATGAAGGACGGTCTTATCCAGCAGGTAGATACTCCTCAGAACCTCTACGACTACCCCGTAAACCTCTTCGTTGCAGGCTTCATCGGAACACCTCAGATGAACTTCATCAACTGTGTTCCTGAGAAGAAGGGCGAGGATCTTTACGTTACCTTCGGTTCTAACTCCCTCAAGCTTCCGGCAGAGAAGGCGAACAACCCTGCTCTCAAGGAATACATCGGCAAGGAGATCGTTGCGGGTATCCGTCCGGAGTGCATCCACGACGACAACGCATCCCTCAAGGCTATGTCCGACTCTGTGATCGAGACAGACGTAGAAGTAACTGAGCTTATGGGTGCTGAGATCTACCTCTACCTCGTAGCTGAGGAGACCTCGATGACCGCACGTGTATCTGCTCGTTCGACCGCACGTGCAGGTGACATCATCAACGTTGCGTTCGATATGTCCAGAGTACACCTCTTCGACAAGGACACCGAGCGTTACATCGTTCACTAATAGAACAACGCTACATATTGTGTAGTATTTGCGACCGTCTCCGTTTATCGGAGGCGGTCTTTTGCCGGTCGGCTGAGCCGACCGGCATGAATCGGCGTTCCTGAAGCTTGGATCGAAAGATATCCCACGATGATATCATTTGGTGCAGGATCGGGTCGGCTGAGGTCGGCTGAGGCGCCGAACAAGCATCGGCGTTCGTGAAGCTTGGATCGAAAGATATCCCACGACAATATCATTTGGTGCATATCTGTCTATAGATCGTTTATTCTATGCAGAACGCACGTAATAAAAAAGTCGGAAACGCGATAGTGTTATCTACCGCACGGATGTATCGAAAATATAGAAAAAATATCAAAAAAATGTTACGAAATACTTGACGTGCGGAGTCGAAAATTATATAATAAGTACAGAATTTTTATTTTTGGCGGAGTTGATATGAAACGGTTTTCGGCTATGGTGCTTGCCCTTCTGCTGCTTGCCTGTGTGGGCAGCTCGACCTCGGCTACTGGTGTAGCTTCGTCCTCCGCTGTCTCTGCCAAGACAGAGACTGTAGCAACGGTATCTGCCGCAGAGCGTACTGTGGGGGAGGTACTTTACCATCAGGATTTTTCCGTTTTGTCGGAGCTTGCGCGTTCGGGCATAGTGCGCGGAACCTCCGGCTCGGAGAAAGCCGGACTCAGCTGTGCCGGAGACACGCTCGAGCTGAACACGGTCGATAACGAGCGAGTGTACGCGCTCCTTCCGTCCTCGGGTGCGGACAGCTCGTACACGGTCGAGTTTGACTTTTCGTTCTCGGATATCGTGAGTGAGAACGGCTACCTCGGCTACATACTCACGTGTCGCGGAACAGAGCCGACGAACGTCACGGCGGTGGTGATACGTGCAAACGGCACGATAGATGATTTTGAGGAGCCTGACGAGGAGCTGAAGAAGGCGATCTCGTCCGGTGAGAAGATAGGTGTACGGATACCGATCGAGAACGACGTATTCCACGAGCTCGAGCTGACGGTCGGCGGAAAGAGCTACACTCTCGAGCGTGACAACGTCAAGGTGCTTGAGGATGGGGGAAGCGGCTATGTGGTCAGGAACGCAAGCGTAGAGATCGGTGAGATATACATAGTGAACGGAGTCGGCTACACGAAGAAGACTGGTGTATACGCCAAAAGCTCCTATGCATCGGATGCACCGGTCACGGTATCGGGCGCGAGTGTCGATACCGATGATACGTCCGAGACGTCCCCCGACACAGGTGACACCACTGTCCCATACGCCATAGCGACCCTTGCTCTGGCTATGGGACTTTTTAGTCGGCTGAGCCGGCAGCCTGAGGCTGCACACGTGGATCGGGGCGGCTGAGCCGCCGAGCATGAATCGGCGCACTTTCGGTTTAAGTTGAAAGATATCCCACGATGATATTATATGTGCGTATGTGGTCGCTGGTAGCCTCAGACTGCCAACTCGGCTACCCAAACTTGCACCAATAACATTGTCGTGGGATATCTTTAATTTTCAACTGAAATAACGCCGATTCATGCTCGGCGGCTCAGCCGCCCCGATGACTGCCTGTCACCTCAGGCGGAGTTCATAAATATTTAACAGATCATCTGCATATTGTTATTGAAAAGAAGCGCGTAAAATGGTAAATTTATAGCATGAGTTAGCACTCGAGGATTTGAAGTGCTAACTCGGTGACATGATATATACGCCTCACGGGTTTTTCCGTTTTTTCGGGGAGGTGCTTTTAGATTGGAAGACAGAAAAAAAGACCTGAGCGAACGAAAAAAGATCATACTGAAAGCGATAATAGACGCACATATCGAAAACGGTGAGCCTGTCGGAAGCAAATTTCTGACCGGACATAAGCAAATCTCATGCTCCTCTGCTACCATTCGAAACGAAATGGCGGAGCTTGAGGAGATGGGCTTCCTCGAACAGCCGCATACCTCGTCGGGACGTGTCCCCTCCGAAGCCGGATACCGCTTCTACGTTGACTGGCTCATCGACCGCTATAGCTTCACCCAGCGTGAGATCGATGAGCTTCACCGCACGCTGAAGCAGAGACAGTCGGAGCTTGACGTCATCATGCAGACGGCTGTCACCCTCGCTTCAAAGCTGACGAACTATACCGCACTTGCGATAAAGCCGCGTCAGACCCGTATAACGGTCGGACGGTACGAGCTGCTCCGGCTCGACGATACGACCCTCGTCCTTATAATGGTGATCGGCGGCGTGGTCAAAACAAAGTACGTCCACTCGAACCGACCGATACCCACCGAGGCTACGGCTCGTCTCTCGACAGTACTCAATAAGTACGTCTCCGGCATAACCGCCTCCGAGATAACGCTGCCGATGCTCATGGAGATGGAGCGTGTCATGGGCGAATACGAATACCTTGTCTCCCCCGTCATAAAGGCGGTCTGCGAAACGATATCCGTGTTCGACGGCGGTGAGCTGAGATTCGAGGGCATAAACAGACTCCTCTCGTATCCGGAGTTCTACGATATGGACAGACTCCGCGATATGCTCGCACTGTTTGAGAAAAAGGACGACCTCCTCGAGGTGCTGTCGGAGGAGACCACCAATGCACAGAACGACAGAGTTCAGGTGTATATCGGCAGAGAGAACATCGTAAAGGTGATGGATAATTCCACGCTCATCTTTAAGCCGGTGCGCGACCACGGCGAAACGGTCGGCGCGATAGGTATAATCGGACCTACGCGAATGGACTACCGCCGCGTCATAGCAACGATCGAGCAGCTGACGAGAGGTGTCTCCGATATCCTCGGCGAAGCGGAGGAGAGCGCGGACAAAGCAAAAAAATGAATTTGGAGATAGAGATGACTGAAATGAACAGGCAGGAGCCGAAGCGAAATCCTCCTTACATCGAACAGGACGATATCGAAGAGACCGAAGCTAAGGAAGAAGCAGGTGCGCCCGATAACGGCGACACAAAGGATGCAAAGGATACGAAGGATACAAAAAAGTCGGACGTCAAGCGGCTGAAGAACGAGCTTGCGGAGCTTGAAAAAAAGCTCGAAGCCGAAAAGAAGCGCGCCGACGAGCTGAACGATAAGCACCTTCGTACAGCGGCGGAATACGAGAACTTCCGCAAGCGTTCCGCAAAGGAGCGCGAGAACGTGTACGGCGAGGCGGTGGCGGCAACGCTCACCGGACTCCTACCGATACTCGATAATCTGCAATACGCGGCAAGCTTCACCGACGGAGACGCGGATAAGTTCGTTGAGGGAGTGAAGCTCATCCTCGGAAAGCTCCCCGAGACCCTCGAAAAGCTGAACATCCGTGCGTTCGGTGCGGTCGGAGAGACCTTCGACCCGGCGATCCACAATGCCGTCATGCACGTTGAGGACGAGAGCCTCGGCGAGGGCGAGATCACAGACGTTCTCCAGTGCGGCTATATGTACGGAGACAAGGTGCTCCGCTACGCGATGGTGCGCGTGGCAAACTGAGCCGTGTACGGCAATATCACAAAGACGACCCGCAAATTTATATAAATCTATTAATTAATTTTTGGAGGAATCCGTTATGTGAAAGATAATCGGTATAGATCTTGGTACTACAAACTCCTGCGTAGCAGTATTTGAGGGTGGCGAACCCACCGTTATTCCGAATCCCGAGGGTGCAAGGACCACACCGTCTGTCGTTGCGTTCTCTAAGTCCGGCGAGCGTATGGTAGGTCAGGTCGCAAAGCGTCAGGCTATCACGAACCCCGACCGCACCATCATGTCGATCAAGCGTGAGATGGGTACTGCGTACAACGTAAGCGTTGACGATAAGAAGTACACTCCTCAGGAGATCTCCGCAATGATACTCCAGAAGCTCAAGTCCGATGCTGAGGCGTTCCTCGGCTCTCCCGTTACTCAGGCTGTCATCACCGTTCCGGCATACTTCTCCGATGCACAGCGTCAGGCTACAAAGGATGCGGGTAAGATCGCAGGCCTCGAGGTGCTTCGTATAATCAACGAGCCGACCGCGGCAGCTCTTGCTTACGGTATGGATAAGGAGAACGAGCAGAAGATCATGATCTACGACCTCGGCGGCGGTACGTTCGACGTATCTCTCCTTGAGATATCCGACGGCGTTTTCGAGGTGCTTGCAACGGCAGGTAACAACCGTCTCGGCGGTGACGACTTCGATAACCGTATCATCGACTGGATCGCAGAGACCTTCGCGAAGGAGAACGCAGGTATCGATCTTCGTAAGGATAAGATGGCTCTCCAGAGACTCAAGGATGCCGCAGAAAAGGCAAAGATCGAGCTTTCCGGTATGACCACCACGAACATCAACCTCCCCTTCATCACGGCAGATGCAACGGGTCCGAAGCACTTCGATGCTACTCTCACTCGCGCACAGTTCAACGATATGACCGCCGACCTCGTTCGCGCTACCATCGAGCCTACGAAGCAGGTGCTTCGTGATGCAGGTCTCCAGCCCTCCCAGATCGACAAGGTACTCCTCGTCGGCGGTTCTACGAGAATTCCGGCAGTTCAGGATGCTATAAAGCAGTACATCGGTAAGGAACCCTTCAAGGGCATCAACCCCGACGAATGCGTTGCACTCGGTGCGGCTATCCAGGGCGGCGTTCTCGGCGGCGACGTTAAGGACCTCCTCCTTCTCGATGTTACTCCGCTGTCTCTCGGTATCGAAACTCTCGGCGGCGTGTTCAACCGTATAATCGACCGCAACACCACCATCCCCGTAAAGAAGAGCCAGGTATATTCCACCGCAGCTGACGGTCAGACCTCCGTTGAGATCCACGTTCTCCAGGGTGAGCGTGACATGGCAGCCGGAAACACCACTCTCGGACGCTTCATCCTTGACGGTATCACTCCCGCACCGCGTGGAGTTCCGCAGATCGAGGTAACGTTCGATATCGATGCAAACGGTATCGTAAACGTATCCGCTCTCGATAAGGGTACGGGTAAGGAGCAGCACATCACCATCACCTCCTCCACCAATATGTCCAAGGAGGACATCGACCGTGCCGTAAACGAGGCGGCTAAGTTCGCGGAGGACGACCGTAAGGCAAAGGAAGCAATCGAGGTAAAGAACCGTGCGGAATCTCTCGTATATCAGAGCGAGAAGAGCTTAAACGACCTCGGCGACAAGGCGTCCGAAGCCGACAAGGCATCCGTTCGTGCGGCTATCGATAAGCTCAAGGAGACCGTAAAGGGCAATGACCTTGAGGCTATCAAGGCAGACACGGAGGCACTCGAAAAGGCGTTCTACCCGATCGCGGAGAAGATGTACGCTTCGGGACAGCAGGCTGACCCGAACATGGGCGGCGCAGGCTTCGGCGGCGATGCTCAGCAGGGCGGTAACGGAAACACCTACTACAGCGCGGACTTCGAGGATAAGTCCGGCAACTGAGAATAACAGATAATGTCAGTCGAAAGGGCGGGGTCATCTCCGCCCATTTGGCGATGAAAGAGAAATTTTGGACTTTTCCATACATTCGGAGGAAACATGGCTGACTCAAACAAAAGAGATTATTATGAGGTCCTCGGTCTGTCAAAGGATGCGGATGAGGCTACTATAAAAAAAGCATACAGACAGCTTGCGAAAAAATATCATCCCGACATGAACCCGGGGGATGCCGAGGCAGAAGCAAAATTCAAGGAGGTCAACGAGGCGTATGACGTTCTCTCCGACCCCGATAAAAAGGCAAAGTACGACCAGTACGGTCACGCGGCGTTCGACCCGTCCTCCGGTATGGGCGGCGGAGGCTTCGGAGGCTTCGACGGCTTCGGCGGCTTTGACATAAACGATATATTCTCGAGCTTTTTCGGTGGGAGCAGTCAGTCCAGACGTAACGGTCCGATACGCGGCGACAACGTTACGGTACGTCTGACACTGACCTTCGAGGAGGCGGTCTTCGGCTGTAAAAAGGAGATAACCTACCAGAAGGTACAGCATTGCACCGAATGTGACGGCTCGGGTGCGGCACGCGGAACGTCACCGACCACCTGCTCGGCTTGTCGCGGAAGCGGTCAGGTCAGGGTGCAGCAGCGTTCTCCGTTCGGTATAGTCCAGACGATGAAGACCTGCGATACCTGTAACGGTACAGGTAAGATCATCGAAAAGAAGTGCGAAAAGTGCCGCGGAACAGGCTTCGTCCGTGCCTCGAAGAAGCTCGAGGTCAACATTCCGGCAGGTATCGACGACGATCAGCAGATCGCACTGCGCGGACAGGGAAGCGACGGCATGAACGGCGGTCAGGCAGGTGACCTCAATATCGTCATCAGCGTAAGACCGCACTCCGTCTTCGAGCGTGACGGCGACGACCTCTACTGTGAGGTGCCGATCACCTATGCGGAGGCGACCCTCGGCGCGGAGATCAACATCCCGACCCTTGAGGGCGAGCAGAAGTTCGAGATACCCGAGGGAACGCAGACCGGCACGGTCTTCACGCTTCGCAACAAGGGCGTTACACGTGTGAACTCGAAGGTGCGCGGAAACCTGTATATCACGGTGGTGGTAGAGGTGCCGAAGAATCTGACCTCCGAGCAGAAGGAGCTTCTCGAAAGATTTGCAGCCTCCTGCGGTGAATCGAACTACAATAAGAGGACTAAATTCTTCAGACGGCTGTTCAATAAGGACAACAAGGATAACTGAGGGGGATGACATGGACGACAACAAGAGCTGGGTACAGATAAAGGTAAGATGTGCGTCTGCCGACATAGACACCGTTTCGAGCGTCATGAGCATGGTCGATAACGGTCTGATGATCGAGGACTACTCCGACGTCGATCAGATACTCGACGGTGTGTACGGCGACCTTATAGACGAGTCCATACTTAACGCGGACAGAAGCCGTGCGGCAGTGTCGGTGTTCATCTCTACGATGAAGTCTCCTGCCGAAAGCGAGCTCTATATAAAGAGCCGTCTCGAGCAGCTGGGCGTTGAGTTCGAGATAACGCACGAGGGGGTCTGCGAGGAGGACTGGGCAGACTCGTGGAAGCAGTATTACAAGCCGATAAAGACAGGCGACAGATTGGTGATCGTTCCGGTGTGGGAGGACTATGCTCCGGCAGAGGGCGAGATCATCGTTCTGATGGATCCCGGTATGGCGTTCGGTACCGGAACGCACGAAACTACACGTCTTTGCGCCGGCTTTGTCGAAAAATATACGACCGAATATAAGGAGAAGACGGGAGAGTGCCGTGTGCTTGACGTAGGCTGTGGCTCGGGTATCCTTGCTATCGCCGCTTCAAAGGTCGGTGCGGACTCCTGCTTCGCCTGTGACATAGACCCCGTGGCTATCCGCGTGGCGGTCGAGAACACGGAGCTCAACGAAACGCCGAACGTACACTGCGCGGTATCCGACCTTCTTCGTCAGGTCGAGCGTGTCGAGGGAGGCTACAACGTTATAGTTGCAAACATAGTTGCGGACATAATAATCCGTCTTGCACCCGATGTCGGTGAGTACCTTGCACCGGACGGTGTGTTCATCGTCTCCGGTATCATCGAGGAGCGTGCGACTGAGGTGACGGACGTGCTTTCGGCAAACGGCTACATCGTAGTGGACGACAGACGTGAGAACGGCTGGTACGCCGCCGCAGTAAAAAGAGCGTAAACGTCAACGGAGGAAAGGCTATGACATCCGAATTTCATACCAATAACCGTAAAAGGCTGATGGAGGCTCTGCCGGACGGCGCACTGACAGTGCTTTTTTCCGGCTATGCTCCGCGCAAGCGTGCCGACGAGGACTATCCGTTCTTCGCCGACCGTAATTTTGTGTACCTGACAGGTATAACGAGAGACGCCGGACTTATCTATATGGCAAAAAAGCACGGCACGTCCTATGACGAGGTGCTGTTCCTCCTGCCGCCCGATGCGATGAAGGAGCGTTGGACAGGTCGCCGTACCAAGGCGGACGAGGCGTTCTTGCAGTCGGGTATCGAGACTATCGCATATACGGAGGACTTCGGCGAACGCTTCTCCGCGTGGGTGCGCGACTGCTCCTCGGTCTGGCTCGACATCGATCCGTCACGTGAGGAGCGCGACTTTACCGAGGCGAACCGCTTTGCCGCACGTGTGCTTGCAAACGGCGGTAACGTTTCGAACGTCAGACCGCACCTTGCCGCACTTCGCACGATAAAGGCAGATTGCGAGATCGCCGCCATGCGTGAGGCGGTACGTATCACCGGAGAGGGAATACGTGCCATGATGCGCGGTGTCCGTGACGGTATGAAGGAATACGAGATAAAGAGGCTCTACGACGATGCGCTCGTTGCAAACGGCTGTCTCGAGCCGGGCTTCCCCTCGATAATCTCGGCAGGGGACAACAACTTCTGCATACATTACTACTCGTACTCGGGGACTGCACATGACGGTGACATGGTGCTTTGTGACGTCGGTGCCTGCTTTGATAACGTTGGCTGTGATATCTCGAGAGGCTTCCCCGTGAACGGACGCTTCAACGACCGTCAGCGCGCACTGTACGAGTGTGCCTACTCTACAGCGGAGCATCTCTTCGACATAATAAAGCCCGGGTATCCGATGGCTGAGGTCGATGGTGAGGTGCGCCGCTACTGCGCCGAGCGTCTCTGCGATATCGGCGTGCTGAGGAGCGTTGACGAAGCCGGACGTGTCATGTGGCACGGCGGCGCGCATCATGTCGGCTACGATACACATGATATAGTGGTACGTCCCGAAGCGGTAGAGGCAGGTATGGTGTTCTGCGTGGATGTAGGTATCTATAACGAGGACTGGGGCATCGGCTTCCGTCTCGAGGATAACTGCCTTGTCACGGCGAACGGCTGTGAGAACCTCGGTGCGGCTGTTCCGCGTACCGTTGCGGAGATCGAAGACCTGATGAAGAGATAACGGTATTGCGATATGCAGAGCGGAACTGTTTTTGACATAAAGGGCTTTGCGCTGAACGACGGTCCGGGGATACGTACCACCGTCTTCATGAAGGGGTGTCCTCTGCGCTGTGCGTGGTGTCATAATCCCGAGGGACTCTCACCGTCTCCCGAGCTTTACGTTAAGCACACGAAGTGTATGCACTGTAAAAGATGCGAGCGACCGTGTACACATGAGGACTGTCATGCGTTCGGTGGAGGACGTTGTTTGCACGTCTGCCCGAACGACTGCATATCGGTCTGCGGAACGAGGCTGTCGTCTGCGGAGCTTGCAGAGCGTCTGCTCCGTGACCGTGACGTGTACGAGCTGTCGGGGGGCGGTGTTACCTTTTCCGGAGGTGAGCCGCTCATGCAGTCGGAGTTCGTCTGTGAGACTGCCGACCTGCTCCGTGCGGAGGGGATCGGAGTCGCGCTCGAAACGTCGTCGTTCGCGCCGTTCGAGGTGTACAGACGTGTGGTAGGTGTGACAGACCTCGTGCTTGCCGACATAAAGCTATTTGACCGTGACGAGCATATACGCTATACGGGGGTCTCGAACGAGCAGATACTTTGTAATCTGCGCTGGCTGACGGAGGAGTCGGGAAAGCCCTTCGTGCTTCGTGTGCCGCTGATACCGGACATCACGGACACGGAGCGGAATCTGTCGGCGATCGGTGAGTTCGTCGGCAGTCATCACGTTGAGCTTTTGCCGTACAATTCGCTGGCAGGGGCAAAGTATGCGTCTGTCGGGAGAGAATTCGCACTTTCGGCAGGTGGATACCGTCCGAGCGAGAGGGTACTCGACTTTTTCGCGGATGCACGTATAAAATAGAAGACCGTTCGTCGGGAAACTTTTTTTGAAAAAAGAAGCCCGACGAAATTTTTGCCCTTTTTCGCGCCCTTTGCGCTGTGTGACACGTGAAAGTGTCGAAAAAACGCCGATATCGCACGATATAGGCGGTCTGTCCTCCACTGACACTATATGTTGTAGAGGACATTTTTTGTGACCACAAGATATTGACAACGAAAGGGACATATGGTATAATGGGCGCACTTGAGCCAAAAGACGAAACTGAATAATGATGAAACGGAGAATCTATGACCTCTTATAATGTCATCAAGCGTGACGGCTCGTCTGTCCGCTTTGATATCGGAAAGATCTCGAATGCCATAAAAAAGGCGTTTGCCGCCTGCCGTATACCGTGCGACGACAGCATAATAGAGCTTCTCGCACTTCGCGCCACCGCCGACTTCGCACCGCGTATGCAGAACGACACGGTCGGTGTCGAGACGATACAGGACAGCGTAGAGCGTGTCCTCAGTGAGACCGGCTACGCAGACGTTGCAAAGTCGTATATACTTTACCGTGAGCAGCACGAAAAGCTCCGCAACACGGAGAAGACCCTTCTCGACTACAAGAAGCTTGTTGACGATTACCTCGGCAACCTCGACTGGCGTGTCAAGGAGAACTCGACCGTCACCTACTCGGTCGGCGGACTCATACTTTCGAACAGCGGCGCGATCACCGCGAACTACTGGCTCTCCGAGATGTACGATAAGGAGATAGCAAAGGCGCATCAGTCGGCGGCTATGCACATCCACGACCTCGGTATGCTGACGGGCTACTGTGCCGGCTGGTCGCTGAAGCAGCTCATCCTCGAGGGTCTGGGCGGCGTTACGGGAAAGATAACCTCACGTCCGGCAAAGCACCTTGCGACCCTCTGCAACCAGATGGTCAACTTCCTCGGTATAATGCAGAACGAGTGGGCGGGCGCACAGGCGTTCTCCTCGTTCGACACCTACCTTGCACCGTTCGTCAAGAAGGACGAGCTCTCCTACTATGACGTAAAGAAGTGTCTGCAATCGTTCATCTTCGGCGTAAACACCCCCTCGAGATGGGGTAAACAGCCACAGTTCTCGAAAATAACGATCGACTGTACAGTGCAGTCGGATCTTGCGGAGCTTCATGCCATCGTCGGAGGTGTCGAGCAGGACTTCTGCTACAAGGACTGCAAGCGTGAGATGGACATGATCAACCGTGCGTTCATGGAGCTGATGATCGAGGGAGACGCGAATGGGCGCGGCTTCCAGTATCCGATACCGACCTATTCTATCACACGTGTTTTCGACTGGTCGGACACGGAGAACAACCGACTCCTCTTTGAGATGACCGCAAAGTACGGTACGCCGTACTTCTCGAACTACATAAACTCCGACATGGAGCCGAGCGACGTTCGCAGTATGTGCTGTCGTCTCCGACTCGACCTGCGTGAGCTTCGCAGAAAGTCGGGCGGCTTCTTCGGAAGCGGAGAATCGACAGGCTCTATCGGCGTAGTCACGATAAACCTCCCGAGGCTTGCGTACCTTGCAGAGGACGAAGCGGACTTCTACAGCCGTCTCGACCACATGATGGACGTTGCCGCACGCTCGCTCAAGATAAAGAGGAGCGTCATAGCGGAGCTTATGGACAAGGGACTCTACCCCTACACGAAGCGTTATCTCGGCTCGTTCGACAATCACTTCTCGACTATCGGTATAGTAGGCATGAACGAGGCGTGTCTGAACGCGAAGTGGCTCGGTGACGATATCGCCTCCGAAAGGTCGCTCTCCTTTGCGAAGGCTGTTCTCAACCATATGCGTGAGAGGCTGTCCGACTACCAGGAGGAATACGGAGACCTTTACAACCTTGAGGCTACCCCTGCCGAGTCCACGAGCTATCGTCTTGCGAAGCACGACAAGGAGGCGTATCCCGATATCATCACCGCAAACGAGAACGGAACGCCCTACTACACGAACTCCTCGCACCTGCCGGTCGGCTACACGAGCGACATATTCGAGGCACTCGACATACAGGATGAGCTACAGACACTGTACACGTCGGGGACTGTGTTCCATGCGTTCCTCGGTGAGAAGCTGCCCACGTGGAAGGCGGCGGCGACTCTCGTTCGAAAGATCGCTGAGAACTACAAGCTCCCCTACTACACGCTCAGTCCGACCTATTCCGTCTGCCGTCATCACGGCTACATTGCGGGTGAGCATTACGAATGTCCCGAGTGCGGCGAACGTACAGAGGTATACAGCCGTATCACCGGCTACTACCGTCCCGTACAGAACTGGAACAGCGGCAAGGCGCAGGAGTTCCGTGACCGCCGTCTGTACGAGGTAGGCTCCGTGATCGGTGACGCAGTCGCCGACGAGGGCGCGCCTACTGCACAGACCGACACGACCGACAAGGTCGAAGGTGGTGTAAAGGCAATGTCCGTGCTCGAAGACGGAGCGTATCTTATTGCAACGAAGACCTGTCCGAACTGTCGTGCGGCTGAGGCGCGACTTTCCGCCGCCGGCATAGTCTACGAGAAGCTCTACGCGGAGGAGAACGCGGAGCTTTGTGCCGCGTTCGAGATCGTTCAGGCACCGACCCTGATCATCGCAAAGTCCGGCACCGTGACCCTCTACCGCAATCTCTCCGAAATAATTTCAGTCTGTCGGGGCGGCTGAGCCGCCGTGCAGTCATCGGCGTACTTGAGGCTGAGGCTTGAAGCGATCCCACGAGGGTGGAGTTTATGCAGGGTCGGTTCGGCGAAATGCCTGTTTTATCGAGCTTTTGTGAGAGTTTTTCGGTAATTTCGGACTACGAAATTTTCGCGGAAAATAGTGACATTTACAAAAGATTATGATATAATGTTAAGCAATCTAAATTTCCCGGAGGAATCTATAAAAATGAAGAAGGCACTTTCCCTTATTCTTGCGGCTCTCCTTTGCGCCGCTATGACTCCGGCAGTATTCGCAGACGAGGCTGTTGAAGCTACTGCCGAGACCGCTGTTGAAGCTACTGCCGAAGAGGCTACCGAGACCGAAGCAGAGGTCGTTATCGATGCTGAGACCATCAACGCTATCGCCGCTCTTTGCGGTGTTGAAGCTACTCCCGAATTCGTAGACGCACTTCTCGCACTCCTCGGAGTTCCGGCTGTAGAAGAAGCAGTTGAAGAAGCTACCGAAGAAGTAGTAGAAGAAGTAGTTGCAGAGGAAGCTACCGAAGAAGCAGTTGAAGAAGTAGTAGCAGAGGCTACCGAGGAAGCAGCTGAAGAAGTAGTTGCGGAGGCTACCGAAGAGGTTGCAGAGGAAGCTACCGAAGAAGCAGTTGAAGAAGTAGTAGCAGAGGCTACCG
>CAYSKU010000041.1:13657-14254 GCA_964431775.1 uncultured Ruminococcus sp.
AAGAGGTTGCAGAGGAAGCTACCGAAGAAGCAGTTGAGGAAGTAGTAGCAGAGGCTACCGAAGAGGTTGCAGAAGAAGCTACCGAGGAAGCAGTTGAAGAAGTAGTAGCAGAGGCTACCGAGGAGGTTGCAGAGGAAGCTACCGAAGAGACCGCTGTAGTTACCGCTGAGGCTATCTACGCTCTCGCAGAGGCTTACGAAGTCGTTATCAACGACGAATTCGTTGAAGCTGTTCTCGCTCTCGTCGCTCCCGCTACCGAGGAGGAGGTCATCGGTGAGGCTGACGCTGAGACCGAGATCACCGTTGTCGAGGAAGTCGAAGTTGAAGTGACCGAAGAGGTCGAAGAAGTAGTGGAAGAGGTCGTAGAGGAAGTAGTTGAAGCTGCTGCCGCTCTCAACTTCACGAACGATCCGTTCCTCGCTCCCGCGCAGACCGCAGTTGTAGGTCAGACCGAGACTCCCGTTATCGTTGTTGACGGTAACGTTGCGTTCCTCGCTCCCACAGCCGGCTGAACACAGTAAAACAAAACAAAGACCTGCGGTAATGGTCGGGGGTCGTAAGAAAGTAATATCGTATTTTTGCAGGAACGGCATGGCT
>CAYSKU010000042.1:0-14208 GCA_964431775.1 uncultured Ruminococcus sp.
GAGCTGTCGCGGTCGCCATTTGTGGCGACGGTGACTGAAGGAGAGTGCGTTACAATAAATTTGCACCAATAATATTTTCGTGTGATATCTTTCTATCTAAACTCTACTAACGCCGATGACTGTCTGCGGTCTCAGACCGCAGACACGATGTCGGCAAGGGTGACGCTGTCAAGATAATCATCGATCAGCTGACCGAGATGCTCCCATATCGGGAGGGTCGGACAGCATTCGGAGCGTGAGCATTTTTGAGCGTTGTCGTCCGATAGACACGCGACCGGCGCGATCGACCCCTCGACTATGCGAAGTATCCCCCCTACCGTGTATTCCTTTGGCTCACGATTCAGACGATATCCGCCCCCCTTGCCGCGAAGTCCGTCAACGTAGCCCGACTTCGAGAGGGAAGCAAGGATACTTTCAAGATATTTTTCCGATATCCCCTGACTTTCGGCTACCACCATCAGCGGCACGTATTCGCCACGCGGATATTTCGCAAGCTCGAGCATGACGCGAAGCGCGTAACGTCCCTTCGTTGATATGAGCATATGCTACCTCCGTTTTTCTTTTTCTCTTTAACCTATTATACCACAATGTTAGTAGGGAATCAAGAGCTTTTGAAAATATGTCGATAGATCGCCCTATCCTGCACAAATGATATTGTCGTGGGTCGTTTTTTCAATTCAAGCTTCACGAACGCCGATGTTCGCTCGGCGGCTCAGCCGCCTCGTGGGTCGTTTTTTCAATTCAAGCTTCACGAACGCCGATGTTCGCTCGGCGGCTCAGCCGCCTCGTGGGTCGTCTTTCAATTTCAGCTTCACGAACGCCGATGTTCGCTCGGCGGCTCAGCCGACCGCAGACCAAAATCTTTAAGTGATTTTGTGCTTTAATGCTTTACTTTGTTACATTGATGCGTTATAATATAGGTATCATAAATATATAGCGGAGGAAGCTATGGCGCATCAGAAGCGTGACGAAATGAAGGATTACCTGTTTCGGGCGATCCTTTCACTCAGATCGATCGACGACTGTTACAATTTTTTTGACGATCTTTGCACCATCAAGGAGGTAGCGGAGATGTCGAAGCGTATGTGCGGAGCGAAGATGCTTGCGGAGAACCGTGTCTACACGGAGATAACGGAGAAGACGGGACTCAGCACGGCGACGATCAGCCGTATAAACCGTTGCCTGAAGTACGGAAGTGACGGCTACAGTGAGGTACTGCGGCGTTTGGACGAGGCAGGGGTCGAGCCGCCTGTCGAGCTTACGTCTGCGGAGACCGACGGCGGTGACGGAAAGGGGGAGGACGGCGGTGACGAATGACGGCTACTCCGCTCTTGCGCCGGTGTACGACAGGCTGAACGGTGAGGTTGACTATTCGGCGTGGGCGGATTTTCTCGAAGAGACGATGGAGCGGTACGGAGCGCGTCACGCAGGAGCATCGATACTCGACCTCGGCTGCGGTACAGGCTCTATGACGCTCGAGCTTGCGCGGCGCGGCTACGATATGGTGGCACTCGACTGCTCGGAGGAGATGCTTGCGGAGGCGGATATGCGTGCGCGGAGCGAGGGACTTGACGAGATCCTTTTTCTTTACGGCGATATGCGGTCGTTCGAGCTGTACGGCACGGTCGAGAACGTCGTATGCTGTCTGGACGGCTTGAACCATCTGACCTCACGTGAGGAGCTTTTGGCATGCCTTTCGCTCGTTTCGAACTATCTCGAGCCCGGTGGGCTGTTCATGTTCGACCTGAACACGCCCTACAAATTCAAGACCGTCTATGCGGACAGGGACTACATATTGGAGGAGGACGGTGCTATGTGCTGTTGGCGCAACCGTCTGAACAAAAGGGGCGACGTAGTGACGTTCTATCTGACCGTCTACGAGGAGAACGAGGACGGCACGTGGGAGCGGACGGACGGAGAGACGAGGGAACGAGCGTTCGGGCTTCGTTCGATCGGGAACGCGCTCAAGGAGTGCGGTATGGCTCTTGTGAACGTCTCCTGCGACTACTCCTTCACCCCACCCGATGCGCGTACCCCTCGCTGGTACTGTGTAGCGCAAAAGGCGGTCGGCTGAGGTCGGCGTTCGTGAAATAACGCCGATGACCGCGCCGCGTCTCAGCCGCCTCAGCTGCCGATATCACAGAGGGGGAGGATCTCGTAGCCCTCGCTGCGTATCCAGTCGATCATGTCGCCGAGGATCGCGGTGTTCGTGGTCGATTCGGGGTGCAGCAGGTATACACAGCCGTTGTGCAAGCCGAGCTTTATCTTCTCTATAGCCTCAGCCGTTGTCGGCTGGTCGTCGTCGATGTAGTCGCGGTACGCCCACGACCACATGACGGTCGTGTACCCCATGCGGTCAGCCATGCTCAGTACCCATTCGTTCGCGGCCCCCGACGGCGGTCTGAAATATATCATCGGGTCGGCATCCGGAAACAACGTGTAGTACAGATCCTCGAGACCCTGTACCTCCGAGACGAATACGTCCGCCTCAACTGTAGTGAGGTCATAGTGGTTCACGCAGTGGTTTGCAACGATGTGTCCCTCGTCGAGCATACGGCGCACCATCTCCTGCGCCGACTCAACGTAGTGACCGTTTACGAAGAACGTCGCAGGGACGTTCTTTTCCTTTAGGGTGTCGAGTATCGTTGACGTAGTACCGGTCTCGTAGCCGCAGTCGAAGGTCAGGTAGACGACCTTTTCGTCCTCGTTGCCGCGATAGACGGTGTTCGTTTTATCGAGTATCGCAAGGGTGGAGTCCGCTCTGTCCCAGACCTTCGTGACCGCGCCTGTCGCGGAGTCGCGCACGGTCTGACCGAAGTACCAGTCGTTGTTGTCGCTTGCCGCATCCTCGAAGGGGACGTAGCGGAGCGAGTCGAGGTCGGACGTATCGGACATATCGGCAGACCTTCGCTCCGGAAAGCTGTAGACATACCTGCCGTTCTCCATCCTCCACAGCCTTTGCGACTGCGTACCGTCATCGTTCGGAGAGGGTGTGACGGAGCTGTCGCTGTTTGTGGGGTCTGTGGGGACGACGGAGTCGGGGGAGTCGATGGGTGCAGGCTCACGTCCGACACCGACGTTCTGAGATACATCGGCACGTCCGGTCGAGCAGGAGGACAGGAGTACTGCAACAAGCAGGAATATAAGGAAAAAAGTACGTTTCATCTGCACGTATCCCTCGGTGATATGATAATACGGTTAATTTGTTTCTTTTCTACGATAAATATACCATATAAATATGTCGAAATCAACGGTTTTTCCAAAAATTTAATGAGAAAAGAAAATTCTCGTGAGAGCGTTGCGGGAGAGGTGACAAAAAATAAAAATGGTCTCGATTTTCTTTCTCAATATACATTTTCGCTCAAAACATAGTATAATTAAAATAATAGTAACGTAGGGGGAGACGTCCCACGAGGATATGATCTATGCAGAGCTGTCAACAGGTGTGGCGAACGGGAGGTAAACGGTGTGACGAGTACGAATATAAGTGTACTGGCGAAGGAATTTGCGTCATGCAGGGGGATACTGCTTGCGCTCGGGGACGAGACGAGGCAGCACCTCATACTTGAGATGATGCAGATGGGGAGCTGCGACGGTGTACGAGTCGGTGAGATAGCGGAGAGGACGCACCTGTCGCGACCTGCGGTATCGCATCATCTGCGTATATTGAAGGATGTCGGGCTTGTGAAGGTACGGCGCGAGGGGACGAAGAACTACTACTACTTTGATGCGGATGCCGAGTCCATGGACGCGCTCCTCACCATGCTGACCCACGCCCGTTCCATCATGCTCTCACTCCACAAGTCGGCTGGCGGTCTGAGACCGCAAACAGACATCGGCGCAAGTGAAGCCGAGATCGTAAGATGACCCACGATGATGTGATCCGGTGCGTGATCGGGTGATCTGTACTCTACAAAGATAAATATTGCAAGCTACAACGGAGGAAAGATATATGGATCATATGGAAGCGATGCGGAAGCGGCACAGTGTACGTTCGTACACAGACGAGCCGATCGGTGCGGAGGCACTTTCTGCGATACGTGAGGAGATCGCGCTATGCAATCGTGAGAGCGGACTTCACATACAGCTCGTGACGGACGAGCCGAAGGCGTTCGACAGCTTCATGGCGCACTACGGCAAGTTCAGCGGAGTAAAGAACTACATAGCGTTAGTCGGAAAAAAGGGTGCGGGGCTTGACGAGACCTGCGGCTATTACGGTGAACGTCTCGTGCTTAGATTACAGCAGCTCGGTCTGAACAGCTGTTGGGTGGCTATGACGTACAAGAAGATACCCGGTGCGTTCGAGGTAGGCGCGGGTGAGCGTTTGACGGTGGTGCTTGCGTTCGGTCACGGAAAGGTCGAGGGGGTCGCGCACAGCTCGAAGTCGGCAAGAGCGGTATCGAACGTAGACGGCACATCACCGGAGTGGTTCAAGCGTGGAGTTGAAGCCGCGCTTCTCGCGCCGACCGCGATGGATCAGCAGAAGTTCACGCTGCACCGAGAGGGCAACGTAGTATCGGCGAAGGCAGGCATCGGCTTTTACTCGAAGGTAGACCTTGGGATAGTGAAATATCACTTTGAGCTTGGAGCAGGGCGTGACAGCTTCACATGGGGGTAAAAAATATGGGGGAACGTTTGCGGACGTTCCCCTAAAATTTTCCGATATACTTTTCGATATACTTTTTTTGTTCACACTTTCGTGATAGAATAGAAAAAAAGATAAGAGGAGGGTATTATCATGTGGTTTATCTTCGCGTTGTTATCGGCGGTCTTTGCATCGCTCACGTCGATACTTGCAAAGGTAGGTATCGAGGGAGTGAACTCGAATCTTGCGACGGCGATACGGACGGTAGTTGTAGTCGTCATGGCGTGGGTGATGGTATTTCTGACGAACACGCAGGGCGGCATTGGTGAGATCGGTAGGAAGAGCTGGATATTTCTGATACTGTCGGGACTTGCGACGGGAGCATCGTGGCTCTGCTACTACAGGGCGTTACAGCTTGGTGAGGCATCGAAGGTCGTACCGATAGACAAGCTGAGTGTAGTTTTGACACTTATACTTGCGTTTATATTTCTCAGGGAGGAATTCAAGCTCAAGTCACTGATCGGCTGCATCCTCATCGCCGCCGGCACTCTCATCATGGTCCTCTAAGGCAGCCTGAGGCTGCGCGCATGAATCGGCGCACGTGAAGTTGAAATTGGGAGACATCCCACGACAATATCATTGGTGCAAATTTGGTCTGCTGGGTCGGCTGAGCCGCCGAACAGTCATCGGGTCGGCTGAGCCGACAGGCGGTCATCGGCGCACGTGAAGTTGAAATTGGGAGACAACCCTCGACAATGTTATTTGGTGCAGAGTCGGCTACTGACATGATATTTGTCGTATTCTTTCGTACCGGCTGAACGTGTATGAGGCTCCCTCCGGGAGGGAGCTGTCGGCGGTCGCCGCTTGTGGCGACGACGGCGACTGAAGGAGAATGCGTTACAATAAAGCTGCAAAAATAATATTGTCGTGGGATATCTCTCAATTTCAGCTGAACTAACGCCGGAGCTTACAGACATATCAGCTCACGCAGTGTTTCGGGGGTCGTACAGCCGTGACGGTAGAGGAGACGAAGTGCGTAGCGGTCGAATTCCGTATGCTCTATCAGACGAAACAGCGCGGCACATACGTCGATAAGGTCGGAGTCCTCCGACCTGTCGTACAGACAGCCCAACGAGAGAAAACGCAGAAGTATGTAGACCGCACACAGCGCGATGAACTCCTCCATCAGCTTCTCCGGTCTGTCCTGAAACGGAAATTGCGCGAAAAACATATGATTGACCAGCAGATGCTCGAAAAATACCTCGTGTGTCGCGTATCGATCCTCGAAATGTGTCCGCGCCGCCGCGTAGCGTTCCACTACTCCGTCTCCGTCCCCGAAGTACGCCAACGCTTCCTCTCCAAGCTCACGTATGCTGTCACTGCGTCCGTCAAGCGACTCGATCATGCCGCGCACTATCGTAAGTCCGTGCAGAAGCCGTGCTTCGTCCGCGGACGTACCTCCGAGACCATCGCCGGATGACACATCCGCGCCGGATAGCAGACGTTCGAGCGCGACTGCATCCCCCGAGCACAGTACCTCGTCTGTTTTGTATACACAATTGCCGAGCTTTGCAAGACGGCACGGCAGAGACAGCTCACGCTCCTGCATTATCCGAATGAACAGCATACGTATGTCAAGCTCACGACCGAGGGTCTCGAAGTGCGCGAGACGCTTTTCGGGGCGCGGCATACGGAGCGAATGCACCTCACGCGAGAACGTCATCGGCTCATTTTGACGATACAGCAGCTCAAGCACCGCCTCACAGCTTCCGGCGCACGAGCATTCGAGTGACGGCTTCGTCCGTATCCCACGCGGATAGAGGTCGCATACGTCGGACAGCACGTCCGTACCCAGCTCCGCGTGAACAGAACACCTGCCGTCAGCCATACGGAGGGCGCATTCTCCCTCCCAATTCATGGCAAATCTTGCGTATTCGTCCTCGTTGGGACGGTCGGACATATACATTCCGCGGTCGAGACGTTCGCGAAGCTCGGCGGAGCAGTCCGTACCGAGGAGTGTGAAATAGTTCTTCATGGTTATGGAGATCGGCCATCCCCGACAGCAGGCGTGTCGGCATTCACCCATCTTACAGGAAAACAGCTTAAAGTAGTTCGGTACTAAAAATTCGTGTGTCTCTCTCATATGACCGTATATTCTCCTTAGGCGTATCGCGGTCCGGCGATACAAAGATATAGATTTTGCGTGTATTATTATAGCGGATATACGGCAGAAATTCAAGAAAAAATGCCTTTATTGCATTATTATACATCAACAAAATTTTTGTCCGACAGGCAGTGAGCTTTTGTTAAAAAATAACAAAGCAGCAGTCATCGGCTCAGCCGACCTCAGACCGCACAAGACAAACGTTCTATAGACCGGATCTGCACGACCTCCACCCTCGTGGGTTATCGTGCAACCGCAGCTTCACGAATGCCGATGTTTGCCTGTCGGCTCAGCCGACCTCAGCCGCCGAACAGGGTGGGGAAGTATGTATATATTGAACGTGAAACTTCTTGACATTTTTGGCTTCTTAATATAAAATAGATGTATCATAATAATAAGGAGGTCATACATGACAACACCCGAAAAAATGAAGAAAAAGCTCTACACCGTCGCGAACGCTCACCTCGATACCCAGTGGAACTGGACTATTCAGGATACCATCCGCGACTGCGTAAAGAGTACGCTCGAAAAGAATTTCGACCTTTTCGAAAAATATCCCCATTATCGCATGAATTTCGAGGGCGCGTTCCGCTATAAGCTCGCTAAGGAATATTATCCCGACCTCTACGAACGTCTGAAAGGCTATATCGCAGAGGGTCGCTGGAACGTTGCCGGCTCAACGTGGGATGCTATGGATGCAAACGTCCCCTCCTCCGAGGCTCTTATGAGACAGGTGCTCTACGGAAACGGCTTCTTCGAGAAGGAGTTCGGCAAAAAGAGCACCGACATATTCCTTGCCGACTGCTTCGGCTTCAACTACGCGCTTCCGTCTGTCGAGGCTCATATGGGTCTGAACGGCTTCCACACCCAAAAGCTCGTTTGGGGCGTAGGCGCACCGATATACGAGGAGGACGGCACGGTCTCCAAGCCTATGCCGGTTCGCGGTAAGCCTCGTATGGATCTCGGTCGTTGGGTAGGTCCGGACGGTCGCTCCGTCGCCGCCTCCTTCCTCGAGGGAAACTATACCTACAACTTCGATCAGAACGGTGACGAACGTCCCATAGGTAAGCGTGAGGAGTACCTCGGCGCGATAGAGCATAACGAAAAATATACCGGTCACGCAGTCCGCTCCATGTACTACGGTACGGGCGACTACGGCGGCTCGTGCAAGGAAATATCCGCGAAAATGGTCAACGAGGCGGTCGAGGCGAACGCAGACCCCGACTCTCTCTACGAGGTCGTCTCCGCCTCTACAGACCAGATATTCAACGAGCTGACCGCAGAGGAGCGTGACGCACTTCCGGCATATGACGGAGAGCTTCTTATACCTCACGGCTCGGGCGCACTTACCTCCCATACCATAAGCAAGAGATGGAACCGTAAGAACGAGCTTCTCGGTGACTCCGCAGAGCGTGCCGCAATAATGTCCGCACTGCACGGTGCTTCCGACTATCCGGCAGAACGTCTCACGACCGCGTGGCAGACCTTCCTCTGGCATCAGTTCCACGATGACCTCCCGGGAACGTCTATCGCCGCCGCCTACGTCTTCTCCTATAACGACTACGTTATCGCACTCAATACCTTCGCCGCAGAGCTTGCAAATGCGGTCGGTGGGGTCGCTCGCAGCCTCGATACCAACGTTGAGGGTACGCCCGTCGTAGTATATAACCCCGTCTCCTGCACGAGAAACGATATAGTACGTGCCGAGCTCGATATCCGCTCCGAATTCGTCCGCGTGTTCGATCTTTGCGGTAACGAGGTACCGGCGCAGGTCTCGACCGAGAACGGAAGACGTGTCGTCCGCTTTGCGGCACGTGTCGCGCCCGTCAGCTGCACGGTATTCGACGTTCGCGAGAGCGATACGCCGTGCGAGGCAGTGACCGCGCTGGCGGTAACGAGCCGCACGCTCGAGAATGAGCGTTACCTCGTGACCATTGACGACAACGGCGACATCGCTTCCGTAAAGGATAAGGCAAACGGCGGCTTCGAGCTGTTCTCGTCCCCCTCACGCCTTGAGATAGGTCCCGATACGAGCGCGAACTGGCCGTCATGGGAGCTCGTCTGGAAGGATTCGCTCGAGACTCCGCGCTTTGTCGGCGGTACTCCCGAGATAGAGATAGTCGAGAACGGTCCGGCAGTCGTTGCGATAAGGGTAAAGCGTACCCTTGAAGGCTCAACGTTCGAGCAGACCATAGCTCTGACGACAGGCGGCGAACGTGTTGACGTATACAACGAGGTCGATTGGTATCAGAGAGCCGCGAACCTCCGTGCGGCGTTCCACATGAACGTTTCGAACCCCAAGGCTACGTTCGACCTCGGTCTCGGCGCGATAGAGTCCGGCAATACCGACAGCTTCCCCTATTATCAGCACGTTGCACATCAGTGGGCAGATCTCACCGCAGAGGACGGCTCCTACGGCGTTTCTATACTGAACGACTGCAAGTACGGTATGGACAAGCCCTCCGACGATACGCTCCGTCTGACCCTCATACATACGCCTCCGTTCCCGTTCTCTCAGCAGTCGGGTCAGGACTGGCAGGATATGGGAAAGAACATATTCACCTATTCGATAGTCGGTCACGCCGGCTTCCGCGATAACACCGCACGTGAGGCGGCAGAGCTGAACCAGCCGATGCTTCCGTTCGTGTCCGCAAAGCACTCGGGAGAGGGCAGAGAATATTCCCTCGTCTCCGTAAGTGACAAGGCGGTCATCGTGCGCTGTATCAAAAAGGAAGAAAAGGGAAATCGTGTAATAATTCGTGTACAGGAGACCTCCGGTCTCGGTGCGACTGACGTAAAGCTCCGCCTTGCCGAGAGCATACTGTCTGTCGTTGAGACGAACGGCTACGAGGAGGAGCTGTCCGGCGGTGCGGTCGCGCACACCGAGAACGAGCTGACCTTCAGTCTGACTCCGTATGCGGTAAAGACCTTCGCGCTCACTCTTGCGGCACGTAACGACGTAGCACGTGAGGAGCAGGTAACGCTCGAGCTTCCCTACGACCGCAAGGTCACGACCTCGAACGAGGACAGAGGCTCGGGAGAATTTGCAAGCGGTATCTCCGTTCCGTCGGAGCTGTACTGTGAGAAGGTAGTGTCGGGCGGTATCCGCTTCGAGCTTGCACCGGCAGACCGTGCGAACGCGGTCGTATGTGCCGGTCAGACCGTGGAGCTTCCGCAGGGCTATGACAGGCTCTACCTCCTTGCCGCCTCCGCAAACGGTGACAAGACGGTCGAGTTCTCCGTTGACGGACGACCTGTCACCCTCGGTATACAGGATCACCGTGAGAACGTCGGCTCGTGGACGATGCTCGTGAACGGTGCGCCGTGTGTCATCAAGCGTGACGAGATCGCCGTGAACTACACGCACACGCATGACGTGAACGGCGACAGGCTGTACCTGTTCTCGTACCTCTTCAAGTACACGCTCGACATAAGCGGAGCTTCTACGGTAGCTCTGCCGAACGATCCCGACATAATAGTTACCGCCGCTACAGTATCGAGAGCCGCAAACGACCTTTGCGTACCTGCCGCTCCGCTCTACGACCGTATAGAGACGCCCGAGGGAGAGAGACACAAGATAACGGTATACGATGTTCACGGAGCTATCGCGACAGAGCTTTACGAATACGAGGGACGAGTCGCGCTCGTCCGCACCGAGAATTACAAGGACGGCTACGTCTTCAAGGGCTGGGACTGTGACGATATAACGACCGTATACGACAACGCGGCGATCATCCGCGTACCCTCGCATGATGTGGAGGTACGTATCGTTGCGGAGAAGCTCGGTGACGATGTACTGTTTAACAAGCCGTGCAGAGCAAGCTCGGAGTTCAACGAGCGAGAGGTCGGCGCGAACGCGGTGAACGGAAACGACACGTCGAAGTGGTGCGCTCAGTCCGACGACGGGACGCACTGGCTCGAGGTAGATGCCGGAGAGGTCGTGACGATCGACAGATGGTTCGTCATGCACGCCGGGGCGCAGGAGTCGGCTTCGTGGAACACACGCGACTTCCGTCTCGAATATAAGGTAGACGAGGGTGACGAGTGGACGGTTGCGGACACAGTCGAGGGGAACGAGGAGACTCTGACCGTTCGGGATATCGCGCCGCTCACGGCACGCTACTTCCGTCTGTTCGTTACAAAGGCAACGCAGGGTGGCGACTCGACCGTTCGTATCTATATGTTCCAGGCATATCGTGCGTAAGGAAACAGTGACTTTCGGTAGGAGGAGAAAATATGTCTGAGTCTGTCTCCTTTGCTCACGGACTGAATTTTTATAAGCTCTACTGGGTATTTGTCATCGGGTGCTTTCTCGGAGTCGTGATAGAGACATTATGGTGTGTCGTGCGGTATCATAAGCTTGAAAGTCGAAAGGGGCTGATATACGGACCCTTCAACCTTGTATACGGCTTTGGTGCGCTCGTTATGACGATAGGACTGTATCCGCTCCGCAACAAACGAGACCTGTTCAGCTTCGCGCTCGGCACGGTCATCGGCGGTGCGTATGAATATATATGCAGTATCATTCAGGAAAAGCTGGTAGGAACGATATCGTGGGACTACCGAAATTTTCCGTTAAATCTACATGGCAGGATAAATCTTCTGTACTGTTTTTTCTGGGGGATACTCGCGCTTCTGTGGGAGCGCGACCTATTCCCGCATATGTCTGCGCTGATCGAGCGGATACCTAACACGACAGGTATAGTACTGACGTGGATAGGGGTAGTATTTTTCATACTCGACAGCATACTGTCGGCGTGTGTTGTACACCGGACGAACGAACGCAGAAAGGGAAATGCCGCCACACGTCCGTTCTTACGCTGGCTTGACAGGCATTATCCCGACAGAATAGTGGATATCATATATCCGAATATGCGGTTTTACTCGAAAGAGGAATAAAAAATGGGGGGACTTTTTTTCAAAAAAGTTCCCCCATAGTACTCCGTTCGTTCCCCTTATCCCAGCTCCTCGATAATTTTTGCGATCGCACCGTCGTTATTCGATACGGTGAGGTGGGTCGCGGCTTTTTTTACGGCCGGAATAGCGTTTTCGACGGCGTATCCGATGTTGACCGAACGGAACATCGACAGATCGTTTTCGTAGTCGCCCACACATACGGTGGTGTGTATCGGCTCTCCGGCTTCCGAAAGAAGCCTCAGCATATCTCCGATAAGCTCACCCTTTCCGCTTCCTATCGGATGTACCTCAAGCCCCTCACTCCAGCTCATGTCAAAATTATATTTGTCACCGTAGCGTGGGATAAGTGCGGAGCGGGTCTTTTCCGAGTCGTCCGCCTCCTGACAGAGTATGAGACGACACCACGGCTTTTCGAGACGTGAGAGGATCTCATCGAGACGGTAAAAATCCTCGCGCCATATTGAAAGCTCCTCACGATGTCCGCTTACAGTGATGTAGCGTATCTGCGGACAGAGGTCGATAAATTCGTGAATGACGGAGAGAAGATCATTCTCAAACGCCTTTGTCAGAACGGGCGTTTTTTTGTACGGATCGTAGAGCATGGTTCCGTTTATGCCGACTATGTAGGTGTTCGGCTTGAACGAAGCGGAATACTTGTCTATGTACTGCGGATAACGTCCCGTTGCAACGGTGAATAATCCGCCCTCGTTTTGAAAATAACGGATCGCCTCGATGTTTGCGTTCGGGATCTGTCCGCGATCATCGGTAAGAGTTCCGTCAATGTCGGATAAGAGAAGCCAGCCTTTGAATTTGTTCATATGATACTCCGGGAATGTGTTTTGTCCCGTTAATTATAACAGATACGCTCCGTTTTTTCAATGCTCCGCAAGCCATATTCCCACTCTCGACTGGATCTTCTCGGCGCAGTCCTCGGCTGTTCCCACTCCCGAGAAGTACGCCGACAGCTCCTCCGTGACGATACCGTCTATACTTTTTACCTCCGTCACCGTCAACGCCGCCTCACCGGCTTCATCAAGAAAGTCAAGTATCTTCTCTACGTCCGTTTCGGTGAACTCGACGATGACCCCGGGCTTTTTCAGACTCTCGCTCGTTAGCGGTGACTCATCGTCGCGTTCGTGATAGTCTCGATCTCCGTCAAAGTAGAATATGTTGTCAAGCACCGTGTATTCTGTCATCTTCTCGCGCAGGAGCGGACGCATTGACGACAGCCCTCGGTCGAGTGAGGTCTCCGGAGGTACGGTCGAGCTTATATAGGGTACGAGTCGTAGCGGTCTGTGAATAGGAGGTCGAGACGAGGTAGACGAAGTCGGTCGTTATGAGACCGGACTCCACGGAGGAGACCTCCTCCGGCAGTGTGAGCGTGTAGTTTAAGTCGGAAGAATTCTCACAATTCCCACGAGGATATAGTTGAATGAGTAGTGAGGGCTCGGAGGTCGGCTGAGCCGAGGCAGAGGGTTCTGCGTAAACGAGGAGAGAGCCGTTATCGGGGCAGTATTCGGGTATGACGGAGGTGTTGAGCTTATAGTTATCGGGAGCAGGATATACAGCTTCCGCATATCGGACAGCGGAGGAGGGTGTGGTCGAGGTGACGTTGTCGTGAGCGCACGAGGGAAGAAGCACGGCGCAAAGGAGCACGAGCGGACACAGCAGAGCGACAAGTCGTTGATACGTTGACAGGTGGTTCTTTGACATAGTAGTTACCTCTGTAGACTATAAAATTAAACATTCCCTAAAGAAAAACCTTTTCGAAAATTTTTCTTTAGGGAGTCGGTTAAAAATGATATTGCAGATGAGAAAGTCAATATTTTACTGTCTTTACTTAGGGCGTGTTTGTGTATAATTATACTGTATTTCTGAATATTTGTCAATAGTGCTTCAAAAAATCTTATATGCTCGTGATTTTCTGTGTATTACACAAATTAGTGCCGGCTTTTTTGTTGAATATAACAATGCAATGCCGGAGAGCGTGACCCAAAAATCAATATGTGCAAAGAAGGCAAGCTTCTTCTCTCTTGACAAGTCTGCACAAACTCCACCCTCGTGGGATCTCTTCCGATTTCAGCCGCCCTCAGCCATCCATATACCTACTCTCGACTGGATATTCGCGGCGCAGGATGCGGCTGTTCCCACTCCTCCGATGAGGTAGGATATCTCCTCGAGAACTATATCCCTTATCGCATCGGGCGTGCGTGACAGAAGACTTCCGCCGCTCGTGTCAAGATATTCTCGTATCCTTGCTATACTTTCGTCTTTTATAGTGATGATACGATACTCCGTGCCGCGCAGACCTGCGTTTCGGTCGAAAAATTCGAATACCTTATGCAAGAGATCATTTTTTTCATTTTGGTATACCTCCCTTAAAACTAAAGCCCGGTCTGCGTATCTGACCGGGCTATGGTATGATCGATCGATAACTTTTTGACCGTGTATTTTAATGTTCGATCAAAAAACAAAACCTACTCGATCTAAGGCTTAATAGTGACAAGTAACTATTTTGTCTTGCACTGGGGCAGAGAACGGT
>CAYSKU010000043.1:0-14139 GCA_964431775.1 uncultured Ruminococcus sp.
CTCCGGGAGGGAGGGGGACCGCGTTAGCGGTGGAAGGAGAGCGCGGCGGTCTGAGCCGACAGCTCCCTATCGGAGGGAGCCTCATCAGCATAAAGCCGACAAATGAAGAAATACTACGTGATCACGTCACCCTCGGTATTACCCATGTCCGCTTGCACAAAACGAGCCGTCAGCCGACACCGTGCATAGTCTTCTTCAAAAAAATCACCTAAACATCGGCATTTTACAAATGATATACCGCATAAAATCACGGTTTTACAAAATTTCACATCCATTTATCGTTTTCGTATTGATTTTTCGGTAATGTTCTGCTACAATAATATGGTTGAAAGACATTATGTTTAAGTAAAAGGAGCAAATCGAAATGGCACTTGTAACAACTAAGGAAATGTTCAAGAAGGCTTACGAGGGCGGCTACGCTATCGGTGCCTTCAACATCAACAACATGGAGATCATTCAGGCTATCGCAGAGGCAGCGGGCGAAGCAAAGTCCCCCGTTATCCTCCAGGTATCCGCAGGCGCAAGAAAGTACGCTAAGCAGGAGTACCTCCTCGCCCTCGCTAAGGCAGCTATCGCCGACTCCGGTATCGACCTCGCACTCCACCTCGACCACGGCGCAGACTTCGAGATCTGCAAGGCGTGCATCGACGGCGGCTTCACCTCCGTTATGATCGACGGCTCTCACCACTCCTTCGAGGACAATATCGCCCTCACAAAGAAGGTAGTTGAGTACGCTCACGCAAACGGCGTTGTCGTTGAGGGTGAGCTCGGCGTTCTCGCAGGTGTTGAGGATGACGTCGTAGCAGAGCATTCCTCCTACACAAAGCCCGAGGAGGTAGAGGAATTCGTAAACCGCACCGGCGTTGACTCCCTCGCTATCTCCATCGGTACTTCTCACGGCGCATACAAGTTCACTGCCGCACAGTGTACGAGAAACGCCGACGGTATCCTCGTTCCGCCGCCGCTCCGCTTCGATATCCTCGAGGAGGTAGGCAAGAGACTCCCCGGCTTCCCGATCGTTCTCCACGGTGCTTCCTCCGTTCCGCAGCACTACGTCAAGGAGATCAACGAGCTTGGCGGTCAGCTTCCGGACGCCGTAGGTATTCCGGAGGAGCAGCTCCGCAAGGCAGCTACCATGGCAGTCTGCAAGATCAATATCGACTCCGATATCCGTCTCGCTCTCACCGCAGGTATCCGCCGCGTGATGTCCGCTCAGCCTGAGGTATTCGACCCCAGAAGCTACCTCTCCGTTGCACGTGAGGAAGTCAAGAAGACTGTATACCACAAGATCGTCGATGTTCTCGGCTCTGCAAATACTCTCTAATTCTGTAATATTTTGAAAATTCATGGGGAGGGGGCTTTACGAAAGCTCCCTCCCCAAACGGAGAAGCGGCAAATGAAGTGGACAGGTAACTACACCGTAAACGCAAACGACGTCGATGTGAATAACGTCGTTTCGGTCTCTAATGTTTTTCGGTATATGCAGGACGCGGCAAACTACGAGATGGAGGAGGACGGTCCGTCATATATGGAGCTGTTCGAGCGCGGTCTCGCGTTCATACTCAGTCGTATCCGCGTGAGCCTGTATGCGCCGCTGTACTCGCACGAGGATCTCAAGGTACAGACCTGGGCGTGCGAATCAAAGGGAGCGCAGTTCAACCGCTGTTACCGCATCCTGCGCGACGACGTGATCGTTGCGGAGGCAGTGTCGGTATGGGCGTTGTGCGGTGTCTCCGATCGACGCTTGCACCGTGTGAACGAATTCGAGCTGAATTATCGCATGGACGATACGCTCGAGCTCGACCTTCCGGCAAGATTCAGGATACCGGAGGACGTTTCGCTCCGTCTGGTGGGGGAGAGAACGGTCGAGTATGCCGATATCGACCTTAACGGTCACATGAACAATACACGCTATCCCGACGTCCTGTGCGGCTATATCGGCGATATGCGCGGTCAGCGTGTCATATCGATGGCGTTGTCGTTCGTGTCGGAAGCACCTCTGCACGAGGAGCTGAAGGTCTACGCCGGTCAAAGTGACGGCGTGTGGTATGTGCGTACCGTCAAGGAGAACGGTCAGACGAACGTTGAAGCGGAGATCATCACCGATACTTTGTGAGAGTCATAGACAGCACTGCAATGAGAATATGCGATACGGTTTTTGCTGTATCGCTTTTTTTTTCGAAAAAATTAAAAAAAGGTATTGACAAGACGTCGTCTGTGTGCTATACTATACGCACACACGGGGGGATCCTATACCTGCATCCCATCCGATGTGCTATGAATACAGATAAAGTTTGAGACCTTTATTTTTGTATTAAGATCGATCATTACGTGGCTTACGTGATAGCTCTGTCTTGATACAAAAGTAAAGGTCTCATTTTTTGCTCTTTGACAACCGAATAACCGCTTCCGTCGGCTCACAGACACTCCTTTTGCGGCTAAACGCCCTATTGTAAGGCGTTACAGACGTTTGCGGCGGTCTGTCTGTACCGAAAAAGGAACGATGCACGCAGCAGATATCAAACGTGAATTTTTTATAGTCACCGCCGTGCGGCGACAGTCGGTTCGGGCTTTTCGGTCCACGCTTAGACGTTGATCTTTTACACAAATCATCCTCCTTTCATTCATTTTTTTTAATCTTCCTTTCATTCATTTTTTCTGCTCCTTC
The DNA here is from genome assembly GCA_964431775.1 of uncultured Ruminococcus sp. GTDB lineage: Bacteria > Bacillota > Clostridia > Oscillospirales > CAG-272 > UMGS1696. Next base: position 2,669 of record CAYSKU010000043.1, read on the forward strand.
TACAACTTAATATGTAAGCTCGCATCGTGGTTTCGGTACGGACAGATCGCCGTAAGCGGAAGACGGAAGCACAAAGCTATAAGTTGTACATTTATAAAATAAGGAGGTCAAAAAAATGCTCGAAGAACTGAAAAAAAGCAGCGACCTGACTCGCACCGAGAACGATGCAGTCGCGTATCGCTCGACAGGCTCATGCTGTCTCGACCTTTTCGCCGTTTGTAGTGCGCTACGGGGACGAGATGAGGGCACGATCATACAGAAATTCGCCCGTGCCTACGCAGAGTCGCCCGACACCGCAATGCGTATCCTGTTCTACGCACGTGACGTGCGTGAGGGTCTCGGGGAGAGACGCTTCTTTCGAGTGGCACTCAGGTATCTCGCGGATCACAGACCCTCCTCCGTTATAAAAATCTGTCGTTTATCCCAAGATTCGGCAGATACGATGACCTGCTCGTCCTGCTTGGTACAAAATGTCAGGATGAGACGGTCGGATACATACGTGAAGCTCTCTCTCGCGACCTTGCCGCCGTCGAGGCGGGGAGGGAAGTGTCACTGCTTGCGAAATGGATGCCCTCGATAAACACCTCGTCCGAGGAGACGAGAGCGCAGGGAAAGCTCCTCTGCCGTCTGCTCGGTATGCGCGAAAGTGAGTATCGGAAGACCCTCGCGAAGCTCCGCAAGCGTATCGGCATAGTCGAGGACTCCATGCGGCGGCGCAGATACGATTTCGATTATTCAAAGCTCCCGAGCAGGGCGATATTCAAGTACCGCCGTGCGATGCGCTGCAAGGACGGCAAACGCTACATGAGCTACATAAACAACGTGCGTGCCGGTCGTGAGACCATGCACACTGCTACCCTTTACCCCTACGACATAGTCCGCTCCGCTCTGCTGAGCGAAGCTACAAACGAGGAGGAGCTTATCGCGCTCGACACCGCGTGGACGTGTCTGCCGAGGCACACGAACACCCGAAACGCGATAGCTGTCGTAGACGGCTCACTCTCCATGTATGAGTCGCCGGATAATACCATCGCGCCGATAACCGTGGCGATATCGCTCGGTATCTACTTCGCCGAACGGAGCAGGGGACGTTTCGCGAACCACTTTATCACCTTTTCAAATCGTCCTGCACTTGTAGATATCAAAGGCATAGACATATACGAGCGTGTACAATACTGTGCCTCCTACTGTGCGCTGGCGAACACGAACCTTGAGAGTGTCTTTCTGCTGATACTGAAGACGGCTCTCGAAAATTCTCTGCCGCAGTCGGAGCTTCCGGAGACCCTATACATCATCTCCGACATGGAATTTGACAGCTCGATATCCTATGACGAGACGATACTCGACAACGTTAAGAAGCTGTACGAAAAGGGCGGCTACACTCTTCCGCAGGTCGTATACTGGAACGTAGCCTCACGCGGAGACCATTATCCCGTTCGCATGAACGAGCTTGGCGCGGTACTCGTCTCGGGCGCGTCTCCAACTCTGTTTTCGCAGGCAATGTCGAACGACCTTGACCCGAATTTGATGATGCAGCGTGTCATCGGCTCTGCTCGCTACGCTGATATATATGCGTGAACCTGCGGGGCGGCTGAGCCGCCGGACAGTCATCGGCGTTCTTGAAGCTTGGGATGAAAGATATCCCACGACAATATTATTGGTGCAGGGGAGGGCTGAGCCGACAGGCAGTCATCGGCGCACTTGCAGTCGAAATTGTACGACATCACACGATGGTGGAGGTCGTGCAGGATCGGTCTGCTGACGGCTCGTTTTGTGCAGACCGCACGGTGTCGGCTACACATGGAGAAGGCTCCCTCCGGGAGGGAGCTGTCGCAGTCGCCATTTGTGGCGACGATGGCGACTGAAGGAGAGTGCGTTACAATAAAGCTGCACAAATGTCATTGTCGTGGGATGTCTTAAAACTTAAACTGCACGAATGCCGATCCATGCGCGCAGCCTCAGGCTGCCCGCCGACTCACAAACGCTTCGTCTCTCCGGCTTCACAGCAGACTGCTTCGCCGTTTACGGTGAACCATACGTCTGTCGCGCTCGGATTGTATACCATATCGTTGTCTATCGAAAAACGAAGTGACCGACTTGCCTTTATATAGTCTACTATCTCTATGTTTGTCGCGTACCATATGTCATCTCTGCCTCCGGCAAGACGACAGAACTCCTCCATCATTCCCCAGTTGTCGTCACGTGGGAACTCAAAGCTGTGTCCCCAAATGTAGAGAATACGCGACCGACCCCAACGATCCTTTTGGATGAAATCGTTGAACCGCTCGATGATGCCGCCGTTGTGGTGACAGGTCGGATGCCATTCGAGAAAATTATCGGGGACGGCGTAGCCGTTCGTTGCACGTGTCGTGCGCGAATACTCGATACCCAGCTTTTTCAGCAGGTCGATGACGTGCGCGTTGTAGTTGCCGTAGGGGTAGGACATACCGCGAACGACATAGCCGGCGGCACGCTCGAGTGCGCGGCGATCCTCCGTCACCTCGGCAAGCAACGTCATGTCGGGCAGGTCGTTCGGAAACGGATGACTTGCCATGTGGCAGGATATCTCGTGACCTGCGTACCTTTTTGCGACCTCCTCGGGAGAAAGGGAGGGGAAGAGCCTCTCGGAATTGAGATGGAACGTTCCGCGTATCCCGTTTTCGTTGAACAGCTCGAGCAGACGAACGTCATCGATCGGACCGTCGTCGTAGCTCATCGTGAGGCAGTGCGACACACCGCCGGGGTAGAGATCAAGACTGATGTGCTTCATGTTACCTTTTTGTTAGACTCCTTTGTCCTTGTTTTCATGTATGCGTAAAGACGTATGTCCCTTTGCAGCAGAGCGTATTTCTTTAGGGTCTCCTTCATCGACAGCCGCTCGGTCAGGTCGAACTTGAGCGTGTCTATCTCCGCAAGCTTCTCCTCGATAAGAGGTCTGAACTCGGCAAGCTTACCCTCGTCATTCAGACTGTCCTCGAGTACCACTCTGTCAACACAGTGGAGGAGGTTCGTGAGGATGGACTGCGTTACCGAGTCGAGAAGACTCCGGTCGGTCGGATATCTTTCCGCAACGTAACGGTATTTCGCTATGTACGCATCGACTATGTCAAGGTTCTCGGGGCGTATCGGACGCAGAGTTATACTGCTGTTACGTCTGCGATAATAGTAGAGCGACTCATCGGTGATGCTCACGCTCTCTGCCTTGTCGAACAGCTCGTGCATGATGAAGATATCCTCGTAAAGTCTTCCCTCGGGGAACCTGATCGACTCGAATAACGTCCGCTTGAACAGCTTGTTCCAGACACAGTTGTTGATCGTCCAGATGTTCTCACGTATCTTCGATATGCCGGTCAGCTTCTTGCCGTGGTTCACGGCGACATAGTTCGACCTTGGCTCACCGCTCTCGTTCGTCCAAAAGTAGTTGCACATCGCTATGTCCGAGCCGTCCTCCTCTATCTTCTTCATCATTATGTCGTACATATCGGTGTCGAGATAGTCGTCACTGTCAACGAAGCCTATGTAGTCACCGTGTGCGTTGTCGAGGGCAAGGTTTCGTGCGGCTGAGAGACCCATGTTGACCTTGTTGCGGAACACGCGGATACGCTTGTCCTTCCACGCATAGCGTTCGCATATCTCGAGACTGCGGTCGGTGGAGGCATCATCGACTATGAGTATCTCCAGAGTCTCGTAGGACTGTCCGATGACCGAGTCGAGACACTGCTCCAGATAAGGCTCTACGTTGTATACGGGAATTATTATGCTCAGAAGATGACTTCTCATTACCCCTTATACTCCTCCTTAGCACTGAGGCATATAGCCCCCTCCTCGGACAGCTTCATTATCGTATCGTATACGTCACTGAGCAGGAGCGGCAGCTTCTCCTCCGGAAGCTCATAGCTGCTTTGCAGATGACGTGCGATATTTGTGTCGGAGATCACCGCACCCTCGGGTGCTTTTGTTATAAAATTCCATATCATGCTTCCGGAACGGTTCAGTATGATCGCTTTCTTCATGTCGTTGAAGTATACGACCAGCTCCTTGCTGACCTCACCGCATTCGAAGCTTGCTACAGTCATGTCGTATAGCGTACCCTTTAATAATAGCATATCTCTCTCCTTATTTGTAGTAGGTAACGGAAATTTTTTTGATCTTTTTATCCTTATCCTATTCGCCCTTCGGGTCGGCGTCTATGTACTGCTCGGATTGCAGACGGAACATCTCGGCGTACTTTCCTCCGAGCCGCATGAGCTCATCGTGTGTGCCGCGCTCGATGATCTGACCGCCGTCCATGACGTAGATGCAGTCGAAATTGCGTATCGCCGACAGCCTGTGCGAGATCATGACGATGGTCACGTTATCGAGCGAAAGTATAGTCTGCGCCAGCTTGTACTCCGAAAGAGGGTCGAGTGCCGCCGACGGTTCGTCCAGTATCAGCATACCGAACTCTCCGTGCAGTACACGCGACAGTCCCAGCTTCTGACATTCGCCGCCCGAGAGAACGATACCGCGTTCGTCAAACTCCTTTGTCAGAACGGTGTCAAGATCGCAATTGTTCTTTTCGAATATGCTTTCCATGCCGAGCTTACGAACGACCTCCTCAAGCACCGCTCTGTCGGACGTATGATAAAGGCTCATGTTTTCAGCCATCGAGAAGGCGTAAAGCTGTGTGGTCTGGAATGCCGTTCCGATGCTGTTTCGAAGCTCACGCACGTCGTAGCTCTTTATGGAATTGCCGTTCACGAGTATATCGCCCTCGGTCGTGTCGTAGAGCCTGAGCAGCAGCTTTATGAGCGTGGACTTACCTGCGCCGTTCTCGCCGACTATGGCTACCCTCTGACCGGCTTTTATATCCATATTGATGTTGTTTATCGAGAACTTTCCGTTCGGGGTGTTGTTGTAAGCGAAGCATACGTTTTTGAGCGATACCGTGAACGGGCTTGCGGTAATGTGTTCGAAGCTCCTGCCGACGCTGAGCTCTGCCGTGCTGTCCTCGATCTCGGACGGAGCGTTAAAGAACTCCTGAATGCTTCTCGAATATTCCGCCATAACGTGTATCTGTGTGTGTACTCGTGCGATCGAGGCAAGTGAATAGTAGATACGCTGTGATGCCTGTATGGTCGCAGCAAACTCACCAACGGAGATGATCTTCTTATAGATCGCGTATATCGCGTAGAAGACAGCTCCGTAACTGACAGCCACCTCGAAAAGCATAGTGTACAGTCTTGCGAATATGAATCTTACCTTATGCTTCGTTCTGACGTCACGGATCTCATCGAAGATGTCGGAGTTGAGCTCTATCATCTTTTCCGACAGTTTTGTCGTTCTAAGGTCGGCGGCATAGTCCTTTTGAGAGATGATCCTCAGAATATACGAACCCTTTCGGTTTATCCCCCTGATATCACGCCATCTTGCGGCGGTGAAATCACCTATACGCTTACCTACAGTAAGGTTAAGTATAAACGCCACAATCGAGAGGAGAAGTATCCACGGAGACACCGAGATCGATATAAGCACGGATATCAACGCAAGCATCGAAATAAAGTTTGAGAGCGTAGCTCCGAGAAAGTCGATCGCCTTCCAAGATTGATCGCTATAATCATTTATTGCCAGATTGTAATTTTGAAAAAAAACAGGGTCGTCAAAGTTCTTGCTGTCGCACTTTATCGCCTGTTTTAGAATCTCTTCCTGTATTTTTTTGTCTTTTTTTACTTCAAGTCCGGGCGCGAAATATTCGAGCGGCTCCATCAACATGACACGCGATACGAATCGGGCAACTATAAACAGAGAAGCCGTTACAAATATGAGTGGCAGAGGTCTACCGTCCATGAGCATATTGATGATCGTCATGTAGAAATATACGCCTATCAAGCTCTGCGATACTTCAGCGATGATCTTTATTATAACTCGCGCTACATTATAGGCAAAACCATACTTGAACTGAGGCTTTATCAAAAACCAGAAATCGGAGAGATCACGAAAAAAACTGCCTTTTTTCTTATCGTTATTCTTCTTATCGTTTTTCATGCTTATCCTCTCTTTCTTATACGCTTTACGCCGAATTCGCTAAGCTCCTCGTCATCCTCGAGGTACAGCCCCTCAACGGTCTCGCCGAGGATGATTCTTGAGAAAATATATTTCCAATACGATATCCTTGAATTGCATTCGGACAGGTGTCCGGCTTCCGCAGAGTCGCTGTCGTACAGAAATCTGAGAGGACATCCCCCCTTGCAGAACGGATATACGAGACACGAGCGACATTCATCGTATTTTTGTAGGTACTTTTCGGCAAGCAGGTTTCTGCGATCGTCGTTTTTTTGTATCCGTCCGTCCTTTATCGTTCCTATGATCGGACTGAATTTATAGGAATCGAGACAGGTCGAGATCTCACCGCCCGGGAAGAGCCATGCCGCCGGAAGATACAGCTGACCGCAATAGGTGCCGACCTCGTTTGCCCAAAACATCGGTGAGGTGAACCTGAACGAGACCTTCTTTTCTCTCAGATATTTCTTCATCTCGAAGTAGATACGTGAGAAATCGGTCTCGTCCGAGATGAGAAAATCGGAGGAGGATGAATTTTTACCGCCTCTGCCCCCTGCGTGCATGGGTGAAACGCTCCAGTTCACTATCTGAGGATAGCTTTCGGCGATATGATCCGCGATCTCGTACAGGTGACAGTAATCGGACTGCCACAGCGTGGTGCGAATTATTATTTTTATCTTATCGGACAACGAGCAGTATCGCTTTATGTTTTCGGATACCGTTTGAAACGATCCGCGACCGCCGGAGATCGGTCTGTTCTTGTTTTGAATCTCCGCTATACCGTCAAAGGATATCATCACGCTGTCGAAATGCTCGGCGATAAACTCGACGAGTCCTCCGTTCATTCCGTTCGTGGTGAGATTGAGGGACAGCTTCACGTTGTTTTCTTTGCAGACCTCCTCGGCGGCAAGCACAGCCTCCTTGAAGAACTCGGCGTCGTAGGTGGGTTCGCCTCCACCGGAGAAAGTAAGGCTCAGCTCCTCAACGGAATTTCCGTTATCGGACATGAGATTTCGGAGCAATCGGTTCTTGAGAAGATATCTCACGAAGGTCTTCACGTCCGAAACACTCAGGCTCTTTTCGCTGCTGTCCGTGGATTCGTAGCTGCAATAATTGCATCGAAGCTGACATTTGTACGTGAGTATGATACCGCCTTCGTACGGAGTAGCTTTTTTCGGCGGTGCTTTCGGAAGCTCGCATACGGCGCATTGCTCATCGTTCACGTCGGAGGAGAAACGATCCGGGATCGCGGAATCAAGGCGTTTCAGCTGTTCTTCCGTTAAGTTGCTGTAATAGAATACACATTTTTCCGAATCGAAGACATGATCTCCTAATTTGTGTAGCATAAGCAGTTGTTTCCTCCTTCTGTTGGATTTTTGGATGGTTTATAGTATTTATAAACGATCCTTTCCCCCGACTTATTAAGGTTTAAAGGTCGTCATCATCATCGCCAAGGCTCATGCCGATCTCGCAGGATGAGCCACTGCCACAGCAGTTGCCCTGTCCGCAATCGCTTCCGACCTGACAACAAAGACCCGCATTACAGCAGTTGCCGTTTCCGCAACACGTTCCGCGTGAGCAATCGATCATTATTTCGAAAACCTCGAAATTATCGAAAGTGCTAATTGCCGGGGATTCGTATGCTTCCATTATGATGTCCTCCTTTCTTCGAGTGTGTGCTTCTTCATAGTCTTATATGTTCTCGGAGGGTCGAGTGGGGGAAAAGATCTTTATTAAAGCTCACAGGGGACGAGAGGGGACATCCTCTCGTCCCCTGTGTACTTGTCGGGGTATCATATAACGCTTTTGCAAAACGTTGTCGGTCGCATGGAAATTTTTTATTTTTTGCCGTTTCTTATTACTGTAGTCATTATACACCATTTTGATTCGAATTGCAATACCCTTTTAAAAAAATCACAAAAAATACCGAATTTTTTGGGGATATATCCGCAAAATAACTACAACCATGGCTATTTGATAACAAAAACACAAGGGGACTTATGTAGGAAGTCCCCTTGTGTACGGTGTATTCGGTGAATAATTATTCGCCGGTCTTTATTTCCATGAACGCTTCGTTGGTCTTTTCGATTATCTTGTTCGCGACCTTTTCGGAGGTCTTGTAGAGAGAAGCGAACTCGTTCTTGTAGTTTCTGAACTGGTTCATAACGCCCTCGTTGTAGCCGCCGAACTGGTAATACCAACCAAGGTCGTATACACGGTTAGCGAAGATGAGGTCGAGCATCGCGGAGGATTCCTCGTCACGGGTGGTCTTACCCTTGAGGGTCTTGTCGTAGTAAGCCTCGGTAAGCTCGTAGGATTCGCTTGCAAGCACCTCGGTAACGACACCGGTGCGCTCAACGTTCTCCTGACCGTTCGGTACGCATACGAATACGGAGTGCCAGGAGCCGATGGTCGTGAAGTAGTTGGTCTGAGACTCGTCATACTTGAAGTAGGGAAGGATACCGAAGTCGGAGTCCATCTCACGCATCTTCGGAACGAGCTGGATGAGCTGAGTGAGGAACAGAGACTGGTCTCCGCTGAACATGGTAACGAGCAGGGAGTCTGACCAGTTAGCTCTCTGATATGCGTAAACGATCTCCTTGTTCTGTGCGAAGGAGTAGATCTTGTCAAGCACGCTTGCGGTCTTTTCGGAGTTGAGGGTCAGCTCGATGAGACCGTCCTTGTTGATGGTCGCGCACTTTTCACCGGTGCAGTTTACAACGCCCATCATGGTGTCGTCCCATACGAGAACGCCGTAGCGGTCGCTCGTGTCGAATACGCCGTTACCGTCGAGGTCGAGGGAGACTGCCGACGCCATCTCCATGAACTTATCGATAGTCCATGTGCCGTTATCGACCATCTCGTAGGGGTTCTCCATAGCGTAGTCGTTGATGAGCTTCTTGTTGAACATTATACAGTAGGTAGCATCGTTATCGCTGACGGTGATATCGCCTGTCGTGTAGAACAGCATATCGAGAACAGCGAGATCGCGGTTAGCGACCTGATCCCACCATTCCTGCTCGAGTCCGAGGTAGGGAACGGTCTTTAGGTCCATAAGGTAGTTGTTCATCGAGAGCTTACTCGTTGCGTAGCCGCAGGCGGTCGCGAGGTCGAACGAGTGAGTACCTGCCTGAACGTCGTTCGAAAGCTCGTTGTAGCCGGTGTCGGACCATGCGTCAGCCGCTTCGATGGTCGTGATCGCGACGTTGAGCTTTTCGCCGACTGTCAGCAGACGGTTGTACTTTGCGTCGTTGATAGCCTCACCGTTCAGCTCCTCAGCCGCAAAGTCGTTCTGTACGATAGAGTATTCGCTGTTTGACGAGCAATGGATGGTGAAGGTGTAGCCGTCATAATTTGCGTCAGCCGGAACGTTCGCGGTGGCGCGTGTTTCTTCCTCTTCAATGACTGTCTCTTCACCGGCGGTGGGGGTAACGGTAGACTGGCTTCCGCCGTCCGTTTCCGCATTATCGGTGGAATCGGAGCAGGAGACCATTGCCGTAGCCGAGAGCATAAGGAGCGCGAGGATCAATGCAAGAGTTCTTTTCATAGCAAACCTCTTTTATGTAGTAGGATATAGACCACAGCCGACCCTCCGTGTCACGGGACACCCGACCGACGACGCCGTGCATCGCTTTATCGGTATGGAAGGGAGCTACAGTCCGCTTCAAGATAATTATAGCACGATAAGCGATATTTGTCAACGCGATATCGGCGATTTTTTTGTATAACATGGTTTGAAAAGGGGTCAAACAAAACTATTTTTTAGATATCTTTTCGGAGAAAGCGAAAAAGTCGCGCTCCACGGTAAATTTTTTTAAAAAATGTGTGATATCCTCTTGAAAAATACGCTGAAATATTATAGAATAAGATGTATGTAAATTTTTATAATCACGAAAGGAGAATATCCCGTCCGAGACGGGGTAGATTCATCAATCATGGTCGTAGCAGGCGATTTCAGAAACGGTATAACATTTGACATGGACGGTCAGGTCATGCAGGTCATCGAGTTCCAGCACGTAAAGCCCGGTAAGGGTGCGGCGTTCGTCCGTACCAAGCTGAGAAACGTCATCACGGGCGCAGTCGTTGAGAAGACCTTCTCCCCTACAGATAAGTACAACGATGCACGTATCGAGCGCAAGGAGATGCAGTATCTCTACACCGACGGCGATCTCTATTACTTCATGGACATGGATTCCTACGAGCAGGTGCCGATCGGCGGCGACCTCATCGGCGACAACTTCAAGTTCGTCAAGGAGGAGATGATCTGCAAGATCCACTCCTACCAGGACAAGCCGTTCGCAGTAGAGCCTCCGATGTTCGTTGAGCTTGAGGTAGTTGACTGTGAGCCCGGTGTACGCGGCGATACCGCGACCGGCGCAACGAAGAACGCTACCGTTGAGACAGGTGCGGTCATCCGCGTTCCGCTCTTCATCAACCAGGGCGACAAGATCAAGATAGACACTCGTACCTCCGAGTATCTGGAGCGCGCATAAATTAGAAAAAACGATATCCCACGAGGCGGCTGAGAGTGGAGAGTTAAGTTTACTAAACTTTGTCTCGTCCGCCCTGCACTGCACTTTGTTACTACGATTGACCAAAAAGGTTTGGAAGAGGGGGGCGGCTGAGCCGCCAAACAGTCATCGGCGGTCGTGAAGTTGAGTAGTGGAGATGACCCACGAGGGTGGAGTTTGGATATTCCAAGCCTTTCCTCAAAAGGTTTCTCCCTGCTCGTTCTCCCTTTCCCATAGGAGGAGCATCATGAAATCAAAGGAATACAGCGCGTACATCAAGGGACTTATCGAGGGTGCGGGCATAGATACCGCAACGCCCGAGGGTAAGGTCATTGCCGCGCTCTCTGCTCTTGCCTCTCAGATGGCAGACGAGCTTGACGAGCTTACTACAAAGCTCGAAACGTGTAACGCATATATCGAGGAGATCGACGAGGATCTCGGAGCTGTCGAGGAGCTTATCTACTCCGACGACGACTGTGAGCTTGACGACGACGATCTCGACGACGAGTGTGACGGCGATTGCAGCTGCTGCTGCGGTTGTGACGACGAGGACGATGAAGACGAATACGAGGATGACGAGGAATTCTACTGCGCTATGTGTCCGCACTGCGGCGGTAAGATACACTTCAGCGAATCCGTGAATCCCGAGGACGTCATCTGCCCGTCCTGCCAGAAGCCTCTCGTTGACGACTCCGACGACCTCTCCGAGCTCGACGGTAAAGAGTAAGTCGGCTGAGGTCGGCTGAGGTCGCCTGAGGCGACAGGCGATCATCGGGGCGGCTGAGCCGCCGAGCAGTCATCGGCGCACTTTCAGTTTAGACTTAAAGCGATCCCACGACAATATAAAAAAGTGTGGAGTGTGGAGAGTTAAGTTTACTGAATTTTGTCTCGTCCGCTCTGCACCGCACCTTGTCACCACAA
>CAYSKU010000044.1:0-1520 GCA_964431775.1 uncultured Ruminococcus sp.
TCCGTTCTGTACAAGGCAGACTCCGAGAAGCTCGATTACAGAAAGTCTCACGAGAACCCGATCATCAAGAAGGTATACGAGGAGTTCCTCGGCGAGCCGAACTCTCACAAGGCTCACGAGCTTCTTCACACCCACTACATCAAGCGCGGTCTCTAATATAATATGTAATGATAATTGGGGGAGCTTTTCGAAAGAAAGGCTCCCCCAATGTCGAAGGGTGAACGATAAATTTATAAAAAAACTCTTGCAAAGAGTATGTTGATGTTGTATAATAGACCCAAAGAAGCGGTGCGCGGTATGTTCGTCACGCACCGAGCAAGGAGGAAATATAATGGATAAAGTTCGATTCGGCGTGGTCGGTATCGGTAACATGGGTACGGGACACGTTAGCAACCTGTTCGCAGGAAAGGTACCCGGCGCGGAGCTGACAGCAGTATGCGATATCAAGCCGGAAAGACTCGATTGGGCGCGTGGACTTTGCGGTGACTCGGTAGCGTATTTTTCCGATTCACACGAAATGATCACGAGCGGACTCATCGATGCGATAATGATCGCCGTTCCGCATTACTTCCACCCCATCATAGGTATAGATGCGTTCGAAAACGGTATCAACGTGCTTTCCGAAAAGCCTATCGGCGTTTACACGAAGAAGATACATGAGTTCATGGATGCCGCAAAGAAGAGCGGAAAGGCATTCGGTATCATGTACAACCAGCGCACCGACCACTTCTATCAGAAGATGCGTGAGATGGTCAAAAACGGCGACCTCGGTGAGCTGAAGAGATGCGTATGGATCATCACCGACTGGTATCGTACACAGGCGTACTACAACAGCGGCGGATGGCGTGCAACATGGGCAGGAGAAGGCGGCGGCGTTCTCATGAACCAGTGTCCGCACAACCTTGACCTGTGGCAGTGGATATTCGGTATGCCGAGTGCGATCTACGCAGACTGTGAGTTTGGCAAGTACCACGACATCGAGGTCGAGGACGACGTTACCGCTATGGCGAAGTATCCGAACGGTGCGACGGGCGTGTTCATCACCACGACAGGCGAATATCCCGGAACGAACCGTCTCGAGATCACCGGTTCAAAGGGTAAGCTCGTATACGAAAGAGGCAAGCTCATGTACACGAAGCTGGCGGTTGACGAGCGCGAATTCACGTTCGGCACGTCACAGGGCTTTGCGTCCATCCCGACCGAGACCGTCGAGCTTGAGATACCCGAGGGACACGGCGAACAGCACGTTGGTATACTCAAGAACTTCACGAACCACATCCTCTACGGCGAGGAGCTTCTTGCTCCCGGCTACGAGGGTATAAACGGTCTGTCCATCGCGAACGCTATGGTACTCTCCACCTGGAAGAACGACTGGGTCGAGCTTCCGAACGACGGTGAGGAGTTCTGGAGCGCACTTCAGGAGAAGATCAAGACCTCACGCCGCAAGGAGGATGCCGGTATCGTCTTCGACACCGAAGGCACCTACGGCAACAAATAACCGCCTGAGGCGGTGCGCGGTC
>CAYSKU010000044.1:1620-14055 GCA_964431775.1 uncultured Ruminococcus sp.
ATCGGTGTTATTTCAGCCGAGGTTGTACGATATCCCACGACAATATTATTTGTGCGGAGTTGGCTGAGCCGACAGGCAATCATCGGCGGCGGTCTGAGACCGCGGGCAATCATCGGTGTTATTTCAGCCGAGGTTGTACGATATCCCACGACAATATTATTTGTGCAGAGTCGGCTGAGCCGACAGGCAATCATCGTCTGCGGTCTGAGACCGCAGACGGTCATCGGCGCACGTGAAGTCGAAATCGCAAGAGATCCCACGACAATATTATTTGTGCGGAGTTGGTCTACAGACTTTTGGCAAAGTCTAAACTTTACGTAATTTTATGAAAAAAAGAAAACGACCCTCGGGTCGTTTTCTGAATTTTATGCCCTGCGGAGGGGCAACATATTAAAATACGTGCAGTCTGCATAGGACAAACGTTCTGTAGAGCAAGTCAGCAAAAAAATAAATTGTCGTGGGATGTCTTTCAACCCAAACTGCACGAATGCCGACGGTCTGCACAGGACAAAATTTCAGCAGACCAACCTTGCACCAATAATATTGTCGTGGGATGTCTTTCAACCCAAACTGCACGAACGCCGATGACTGCCTGTCGGCTCAGCCGACTTTGCACCAATGATATTGTCGTGGGATGTCTTTCAACCCAAACTGCACGAATGCCGATGACTGCTTGGCGGCTCAGCCGCCCTGAGATCATTCGTGGTCGAGAAGCTCTTTGTAGAATTCGCAGTAGTCTTCGCGCCCCGATGACGTGAACGCCATAGCCTCGCGAGGATGACGGTTCAGCTGTCCCGTGAACATATACTGGAGGTCGTAGCCCCACGTGACTCCCGAGTCGCGAAGCGGTATCATGTACTTCTCAATGAACGTCAGAATGCTGTAGAGATTGTACTTCGGATTCTTCAGGAAGCCGAGCAGCAGCTCCATCGCACAGTTTCCGGCACCGCGCCCCATACCGAGTACGGTCGCGTCAAGAAAGCTGACACCGCGTGATAACGTGTCGATAGTGTTTGCAAATGCTAAATTTTGGTTGTTGTGCGCGTGGAAGCCGACGAGCTTGCCCGAGGCTTCGACTGCCTTCAGATACGTCTCCGCAAGGTTCGAGGCACTTTCGGGATAGAACGCACCGTAGCTGTCAACAAGGTAGATAACGTCAACGGGAGACTCGACCAGCATCGATAACGCTTCCTCGATCTGGTAGCCGCCTGCCTGAGAGACTGCCATTATGTTACAGGTCGTCTCGTAGCCGAGCTCGTGAAAATGCTCGATCATCTCGAGCGCGGACGGTATCTGATGGATGTAGCACGCTACACGTACCATGTCTATGACCGACTCGGACTTGGGCAGAAAGTCGCGGCGAAAGTTGCAGCGTCCGACGTCTGCCATGACCGCTATCTTCATGTCCGAGATGTTGTCCCCGACTATGGAGCGTATGTCCTCCTCGGAGCAGAACTTCCATGCACCAAAGTCTTTTTTGTCGAATAGCTCGGGGTCTGCCTTGTAGCCGAATTCCATATAGTCAACGCCGCTTTTGATGTTCGATTTGTAAAGCGCACGTACAAAGTCGTCACTGAAACGGAAGCTGTTGCAAAGTCCGCCGTCGCGAAGAGTTGCATCAAGAACCTTGATGTCATCGCGAACGCTCATCAGGTTACCTTTTCTGTTTGCCATATTATGTTTCTCCTGACCTTTCTTCTGATATGCCTTTCATTTTACATCAAACGCTCGGATTTCGCAAGGTACACAGAACGTTTTTTTCGAAAAAGTGCCGCGTTCGACCGTACAAATTTTTGCCCCTTTTCGCCAACTCTTTTTGCGTATTTGACAAAACGTGTTTTTTTGAAATTTTTTTTGAGAAACAGGTTGACAAACTACGCCTCTCATGCTATAATGAACGAGGTTAGGGAAGGCTAACCTCGTGAGAGAGGTTAGAACAAGCTAACCATACAGACATAAATAAAGCTACAATGAATAATAGGATAAGCGGTGGTACATATGACGTTAAAGGAAGCGCAGGAAGGCAAGGAGTATGTCATTCGGCGTATCGAAACAGACGACGAAGAGCTTAATTCGTTTCTGTTCTCGCTCGGATGCTACAGCGGAGAATCGATCACGGTGATCTCTCACCATAAGAACAGCTGTGTCGTCTCCATCAAGGACGGACGCTACAGCATCGACTCCCAGCTTGCCGAGGCTATCATAGTCTGACAGCCGAAAAAACAATCATCGATTGTTTTTTTGCACGGAGGTTAGCGTTAACTAACCCTATGCGGAGAAGCCGTTTATCCGATGAGCGCACCGACGATCGGTCGGAGGCTTAATTTTTAGAAGGAGAGGAACTCTATGAGAATTGCATTGACCGGAAACCCGAACTCCGGTAAGACGACGATGTACAATGCTCTGACCGGACGTAACGAGAAGGTCGGTAACTGGGCAGGTGTGACCGTAGACAAAAAGGAGCATCCCATCAAGAAGGTATACTACAGCGGCGAGGAACAGCTTATAGCCGTTGACCTCCCGGGTGCGTATTCCATGTCTCCCTTTACGTCGGAGGAGAGCATAACGAGCTCCTACATAAGAAACGAGAACCCCGACGTTATCATCAACATCGTTGATGCAACGAACCTCAGTCGAAGCCTGTTCTTCACGACACAGATACTCGAGCTCGGAGTTCCCGTTGTAGTCGCGCTGAACAAGAGCGATATCAACGAGAAGAAGGAGACCAAGATAAACGCAGAGGCACTTTCCGCAAAGCTCGGCTGTCCCGTCGTAAACACCGTGTCCGTTTCGTCGGACGGCTTAAAGGCGGTCGTTGAGGCGGCAGTCGCTCAAGCTGGCAAGACTCAGACCGCACCTTACTCGGAGGGAGATGTCGATCTTACCGACAAGAAGGCGGTCGAAGCGGCAGACCGTAAGAGATTCGAGTATGTGAACCGTATCGTCAAGGAGGTCGAGCATCGTAAGGTGCTGACAAAGGATAAGAACTCCGGTGATAAGATAGATGCAGTCCTCACGAACAAGTGGCTCGGTATTCCGATATTTGCGGTCGTTATGTTCCTCGTGTTCCAGATATCTCAGGTATGGGTCGGCGCACCTATCGCAGACCTTCTGACAGGCTGGCTCGAAACGTTCCAGGGCTTCGTCGGAGAGCTTCTCGGCGATGCGAACCCGCTCCTTTCCGCTATCCTCGTTGACGGTATCATCGGCGGTGTCTCTGCCGTCGTCGGCTTCCTGCCGCTCGTCATGGTCATGTACTTCCTCCTCGCTCTGCTCGAGGACTGCGGCTACATGGCACGTGTGGCAGTCGTGCTTGACCCGATCTTCAAGAAGGTCGGTCTCTCCGGTAAATCCGTTATCCCGTTCGTTATCGGTATCGGCTGTGCCGTTCCCGGTATCATGGCATCCCGTACCATTCGTAACGAGCGTGAACGCAGAGCGACCGCAATGCTCACTCCGTTCATGCCGTGCGGTGCGAAGATCCCCGTTATCTCCCTGTTTGCAGGTGCATTCTTTGACAATGCCGGCTGGGTCAGCTTCGTTATGTACTTCACGGGTATCGTGCTTATCTTCCTCTGCGCTATCCTCGTGAACCGTATCGCAGGCTACAAGGCAAGAAAGTCCTTCTTCATTATCGAGCTTCCCGAGTACAAGATACCCTCTCTCTGGGGTGCGTTCAAGTCCATGTGCAGCCGTGGTTGGGCGTATATCGTAAAGGCGGCAACTATAATCCTCCTTTGCAACATGGCTGTTCAGATCATGCAGACCTTCACATGGTCGTTCACCGTTGCGGAGACTGCCGATGCGTCTATCCTTGCTTCCATCGCACGTCCGTTCGCATACCTTCTCGTTCCGATCGTCGGTGTGGTATCGTGGCAGCTCGCGGCAGCGGCAGTCACCGGCTTCATCGCAAAGGAGAACGTTGTCGGTACTCTTGCGGTATGCTTTGTAGGTCTTGAGAACCTCATCGATACCGAGGAGCTTGCAATGCTGGAGGGCGCAGGCACCGAGGTCGCCGGTATCATGGCGATAACCAAGGTCGCGGCTCTCGCATACCTTATGTTCAACCTTTACAGTCCGCCGTGCTTCGCGGCTATCGGTGCTATGAACTCCGAGATGAAGAGCGGAAAGTGGCTCTGGGGCGGTATCGGTCTTCAGCTTGCGGTCGGCTACACTGTAGCGTACCTCGTATACACCATCGGTTCGATAGCTACCGGTGCTTCGCTGAACGTCGGTGCGACTGTGGGCGGTCTCATTGCGGTCGTTGCAATGGCTGCTGTAGTCGTCGGACTCATCATGAAGACGAACAAGCAGCTGAGCGCGGAATATGCTCTGAAAAAGTGATCGTATAAGTCAAGTCGGGGAGGCTTTTCAAAGCCTCCCCACAGGTGTATCAAGATGTAAAAATAAAGTGGCAACCAAGGTACCACCTTGTGTGCCACATTAAAGCCTATTAGGGCTTGTTTGAAAAAAGTCAATATGCACAGATAACGGAGCTTTTTGCGCTATACTTCAGAATTTCCCCTTGAAATACGGGCGTATTCCTGCGAAAAAATTCTTCGTCTATCACAAAGCTCTCTCGCTCCCGTACATATCTCCTTCTTTTTCAAACAACGCCTAATGAAAGAGATGCTATGCTGACAAATATACTGTTGATCATCGTTCTTTTGTGTATCGCCGGAGCTGCCGGACTGTACCTGTACCGTGCGAAGAAGCGCGGTGAGACCTGTGTCGGCTGTCCCTACGCCAAGCAGTGCGGCGGAAAATGCAGCGGACACTGTTCCTCGAACAGGACGTGACGGAGGCGGACATGGTAAACGTAATATTGGTATTACTTCTTGCGGCTGTGTTCGCGCTCGGCTTTGTTTCCTCCTTCAAGCATTTTCGCGGACAGGGCGGCTGCTGCGGCGGAGGCGGCTATCGACCGAGAAAGAAAAAGCTAAGTAACGTGATCGGTCGAAAGTGCTTTACGGTCGAGGGTATGCACTGCGCTCATTGCAAGGCTCGAGTCGAGGAGGCAGTCAACGATATACACGGCGTTGCCGGACAGGTCGAGCTTAAAAGGGGTGAGCTGACCGTATTGTATGCCGAGCCTGTCGAGGATGAGACGATAAAGGCTCGTATAGAGCGTGTCGGCTACCGTGTGACGGATGTGGTCGAGCTTTGACGTCAAAACTAACATAAAAAACTAAAAAACGCGGACCTGACATCAGTCAAGTCGCGTTTTTTCTTTTTCGCAAAGCTTCGCCTCTCTGCGGCGACGCTTTGCACGTATACGCTTCTCACGGTTTTTCTGTAAACGGTCGTCGGAGCGCGGCTCCTTTAGCCCTGCGGCTTCGAGCGCACGAGGCCACGGTCCGAAAAACGACTTCACGGAGCGTACCTCCTCCTCCGAAAGATCGGAGCGTTTCGGAAAACGCTCCTCCCCCCTCAGCTGAAGCTCACGCTGAACGGCACGCAGTCGCTCAATACAGTATTCACGTGTGTAGGTGACAGTCGAAGCGGTGTTTGTCTCAACAGCAGGCTCTCTCATACTACCTCCGATGGAATTACATAGTAAAGTGAACGTGAACGTCTCAGATACCGTATTTCAGCTTTATGCGCGAGAGCTTTTCGCCAAACGGTCGTGCCATAAAGCCGAGAAAGAGCAGATTCGAGACGGAATAAAGTATCGTGTGCGGAAGCGCGGTCGCAAGTGCGGCGAGGTACAGGGTCGGGTCGAAGGTGTCGGAGTACGCAAGCACTGTCCATACGTCCATGATGAACGAGTACGCGATACCCGACAGTACACCGTACACGAGTATCGCCGCACGACTTTTTTGAAGCAGTGGTGCTATCAGACCTGCGATAAGACCGATCACGCCCCACGCCAGCATCTGAAACGGCGTCCACGGTCCTTGACCGAAGTAAAAGTTTGACAAAAGTGCGGAGAATGCCCCGACGAGAAAGCCCGACTCCCCACCGAGCCATACGGCGGTCAGCACCGTCACGGCGGTGATCGGCTTGAAGAACGGTATGAACCGCCCGACTACGGACAGCGCGGTCATGACGGAGGTAAGCACCATACGTCTCGTGCCGACAGACCGCTTCTCAAACCCCGAGATGAACAGCAGAAGTGACAGCAGTGCGACTCCGAGCGAGATCGTCAGATACCGCCGTTCGTTAAAGAATACCTCACCGCAGACGATGAGTGCGGGTATCCCGACAAACGGTATGAGGATACGAAGTGCCGTCCGAAGACGCTTGCTCTTTATGGTAAGCATGAGTTTCCTCCGTTTTTCGTGCCGTTTTGCCGACACAGCTCCGCAAGCTGACCGACCGTGACGGCGCGGTCGAAATGTCCTCTGCCGATACGTGCGGCGGCAGTCGTGTAGAAACTGTTTTCGGAGAAGAATTCCTCGGGAGTCCCGACCGAGACCGACTGACCGCGAAAGAGCATGGCGCACCGTGTGGCGCATTCAGCCGCAAATTCCGTGTCGTGCGTGACTATTATAACAGTCACTCCCGTGTCGCGAAGTCCCCTGAAGATCGCCGCAAGCTCATCGCGCCGTCCGGCATCGAGTCCCTTTGTCGGCTCATCGACCAAAAGTATGCGCGGACGTGAAGCAAGCACCTTCGCAAGTGCGATGAGCTGCTGTTCACCCCCCGAGCAGTCGTAGGGGTGCTTGTCGAGCAGATAGTCGAGCCTGTAGGGAAGCTCCTCATCCGTTATTCCGACATCATGCAGCTCCTCACGGACGGTGTTTTTCAAAAAGACCGTCTGCACGTCCTGCGGCAGGAGCGACAGAGTTTTTTTGTAAAGTGACATATCGCGATACCTTTTTATGCTCTGCCCGAGGATACGTATCTGTCCGCTGTAGGGCTTCAGAAGACCTGCCGCAACTCCGAGCGCGGTGCTTTTTCCGGCACCGTTCCCACCGAGGATACAGAATATCTCACCCTCGTATACCGTGAGGGTCAGTCCGCGCAGTACGTCCGGCAGCTCACGCTCAAAGCGAAAGTATACCTCATTCAGCTCGAGTGCCGCCTTCTTTTCCGTAGCCTCCGACCGCTCCGGAAGTGTACGGAGGTGGTCGTTATAGCCGTTTTCGATAAATGCCCGTCCCTCACGTACCGTGAGCGGCGGCGCGTCACCACGGTACTCGAGCATACCGGCGAGACGTGCGGCGGTCGGCATAGCGGAAAAAAGCGCGTCGGAGCAGGTGAACGTCGGGACGACCGAGCGCGGCGCACCGTTTTTCGTGAGTCTGCCGTTCTCCATGACGAGCATACGGTCGCAGAGGGGAAGAAGCTCCTCAAGACGATGCTCCGCGATAATGACGGTCAGACCGAGGTCGTCGTTCAGCTTTTTGACGGTCGTTATAAATTCGGAGGCGGCGATCGGGTCGAGCTGTGCGGTCGGCTCGTCAAGAATAATGAGCTTCGGGGACATGACCATCACGGAGGCGAGGTTCAAAAGCTGCTTCTGTCCCCCCGACAGCTCCGAGACGTTCTTCGAGAACCATCCCTCTATCCCAAAGTAGCAAGCGGTCTCCGCGACACGACGTGCGATAACGTCCTGCGGAACGTTTAGGTTTTCGAGTCCGAAGGCAAGCTCGTGCCAGACCTTGTCCGTGACAAGCTGCTGCTCCGGTCTCTGCGCGACAAAGCCGACCGCGGAGGCGGACAGCTTCTCGGACAGAGCCTCGGTCGGGACACCGCGATAAAGTACCCTGCCGCACCTCTCACCGAGTGGGACGAGCTCACGCTTCAGCAGACGTAATAGGGTCGATTTTCCGCTTCCGGTCGCTCCGCAGAGGAGTAGCAGCTCCCCCTCCGTCACGGAGAACGATACGTCACGCACGGCAGGGGTCTTGCACTCCGGATAGCGGAAGCTCAGAGCTTCGACTGTAAGTATTTCCATTTCAGTTTTTCCTTGACTTCGATAAATACGGGCAGGAGGACGAGCAGACCGTATGCGGCATAGCCGAGTACGGTCAGTGGGACAGTGTCCGCTTTTTCGATCGACGGATAGCAGGTAAAGTCGAGTGCGCCGCTGTGCAGAGACGTGACCGTCAGGGCAAACAGGACTGCTATTACGATCGTCAGGATAAGATCGCTCCGTCTGTAGCGAAATATCGTGTAGGACGACCGCCGACCGACACCGTACCCACGTGCGCTCATGCTGTCGGCGGTAATTATACCGTTTTCGAGAGACCACGTCACCATTACCGAAAACACGCGAAGCTCACCGACAAAGCGGTCGATAAGGCTGTTATCCTTGTAGAGACCGAGTGCGGTCTGTGTCTGTCTGGTCTTTTTCGCCTGTACCCTAAAAAGAGGGACGTAGCGCAGAGCCATTGACAGAACGAGTGCCGTTTTCGGTGAAAGTCTGCCGAAGAGGTACAAAAGACGTTCTGAGGTCATAAGCTCCGTGAACGAGCGTAGCCACGTGAGCATGGAAAAGAGCATGACGGACGTTATCGCACCGTAGACGATCGCCTCAAGTGTGATCGGCGCATCGTTCAGGACGAACAGCACGGTCACTCCGTTGTGCGACACGAGCGGATCTGCGATGAGCGGAACGAGCGAGATCAGTGCGGCAAGAAGACGTGTCCGCATACCGCGTGTGCCGTTTCGGAGGAGGTCGTAGGACAGCGCACCGAGCAGGGAAAGGAGGAGAAGGTACGGCTCACGGCAGAACATGACGATACCTGTGGCAGCGGCAAAAAATACCGTCACCGTGATCGGGTCGTAGGACTCAAGTGTACGCATAGCTTTCTACATGATGACATCGGCGACCTTGAGATATTGTCTTCATGTGCGCCGAGATCTGCTCCTCCCTTTAGCTTTAGTTTTCACCGAGGTCTTCGCCGAGCGAGCAGGTGTACAGCCACTCGACACGGTCTCCGTCTGACAGAACGTATTCTCCGCACCCGACAGAGGGTACAGTACCGTTCACACGGTACATCCAGCCCGACAGGTCGCCGAGCTCGAATTCGTAAAGGTATGCTATCCCCGAAACGTACACCATACCGCCGCTTCCACTGCTGTCGAGCTGTATGCGATACGTCTGTGCCGCCTCGGTGAGAAGCTCGAAGACCGACTCACCCTCCTCGATGGTGAACTCGGTCTCGGCAAGGATAACGCCGTCCTCGGGAACGTGCGATATCGCCCCGACCGCATTGTCACAGCGTATCGTCAGAGTGACGTTTCCTATCGGGTCGGACTTTACGATCTCTTTACCGCTGTAGTAATCGTCTGCTGTCCGTATGTCCGAGACGAGGACGAACACGACCGCAGAGGCGGTAAGCACGATCGGTGTGATAAAGTGCTTCGGGTGACGTTTCCCGAGTAGCAGAAGCACCACGCAGACACTCCCACCGACCGCGACTATGATCGCACATACGATGGGCTTTATCCGGCGGTCTTCCTTTTCCGCAGCGTTCGTGTCGGACGGTGCAGTGTCGTTGAAGTTTTCAACAGGCTCGGCAGAAGTCGTTATCTCCGATACCTCGGTCTCTGCCACAGTCCAAGAGGTCTCGGACTTTTCCACAGCTTCTTCGGTCTCAGACGTTCCGTCTGACGACTGAACATCCTCCGTTTCAAGGATATATATCGGCGACCTTCCCTCGTGCATACGAAGGTAGGCGGTCATCGCCATGTACGTCTGCACGGTCGATAGCTCGTTCGAGGCTTCACCCGTGCTGTGACAGAAGCTGCCGTCGTCAAGACGAAAATCGAGGATAGCATCAAGGACGGTCGAGCCGTTTTTGATAAAGCGTTCGTCTGCGGTGCAGTCGATACCGAGGGACGAGAGCGCGATAAGCACCTGACACGAGCTTTCGGGGTTTTCAACACCATAGCTGACGTAGCCGCCGCGCTCCGTCTGAGACTGCGCGAGAAACGACAGTGCCTCGTCCACCGAGGAGGCGACAGCCTCGTACTCGGACACGAGAGGGGAGAGAGCCTGCACGGTCATTGCGGTAACGTCAACGTCACCGACCTCACCGAGGAGAGACCAGCCGCCGTCCGTACACTGCATAGAAAGTATGCTCTGCACGATCTCCTCGAAGGTGTAGGTCGTGCATAGACAGCCGTTATTCAAGAGGTGCAGACCGTACACAAGGCTCATTATCCCCTGCTCACCGACGGAGCTGTCGATAAGTGAGGTAACGAGAGGGTCGGTCGCCTCGTACCCGGCGGCACGAAGCACGAGGGCGTATTTCAGTCTTGACGTTGCGGAGCGTACCGTCGTGTCAGCAAGCATATCGGCGAGTGCCGCGGCATAGCCCGACAGGTCGTACTCTCCCTCTGTCGCAAGGGTGTAGGCGTACCATTCGCCGCCGACCCCAACGCTTTCGGTGAGACTTGTGTCAACAAAGTCCTGTACAGAGGTCGAAGCGGTGTGTTCGAGCTTTTGATAAAGGATACCGTCAATGACGGTCTGTACATCAATGACGGTATCGGAGCTGTCTGCCGCGAACGCCGAGGTCGCTCCCGTGAGCAGTATGGCTGTCGAGAGGATCAATATAGCGAAGAACGACTTAATTTTCATGAAGCTTTTTGCGTGAGGTAAGTACGGCGGTGAGGAGTGCGCCTGCGCCGAGCGCGAGAAGTGCCGCATTATCGCCGGTCTGAGGAGCGTATATGCTCTGACTTGCAACGTTAACGGTGCATACCGGCGGAACGAGGGTCTGCGTATCGGACGTTGCACTGACGGTCATAACGCCGCTGTTTCCGAGAAGTATGGAGACCGAGCCGTTCTCATCGGTAACGTAGGAGGTAGCTTCTCCGTTTACGGTGATGACCGCATCCTTTACCGGAACGGTGATGGGGTTATAGTCGGCGTCATAGCCGGCTGCGGAGAGGGTGAGCGTTACGGTGTCGCCCGACACTCCCGAGACTGCTTCGACATCGAAGAAGCAGTAGGTGTCCGACCATGCAACGAGGTCGGTGTAAACGAAGGCGTTTATGTAGTCACCGTCCGCAACGGGGTCTGCAAGGCTCCATGCGGAGGCGTTGTTGACGTAGTAGCCGTAGCTGCCGCCGTTATCACAGCCCCAGAGCTTGCTCATGGAGAGACCGTAATCGGTCATGCCCGAGCCGTAGCCGACCGAGGCTCCCCCCTCGTAGAACGCTTCGTGTGCGGCGTAAAGTGCATCGTTGACAGTCAAAGCACCGTCATTGTCGGTGTCGGTAACGGTGACGGCACTCTGTGCAAGTGCGAGGTCGCCGTTCTCATCGGCGACTGTCACGTAGACCGTTGCGGAGTCTGCTGCCGCAGTGGGAATGGCGCAGGTGCAGAGAAGGAGCAGAGCCGCTGCCGCCGAAAGGGATCTTTTCATTTTTGTGTTCCTCTTTTCCGAAAAATTTTATGTAACGCCTGACCGCCCTGGCGACATAGTCCGTCGGACAGTACGTTATATACATTTTTGGGGAGTGGGCGGCGCACGGAAAAAAACGCTTTCTTCACTGTCATCAAAAACAGGAAAAAAGCGCAGCTACAAGTCCCCGAACGATATCGTCCGGAAAAAACGGCTGCACTTTCCATATCCAAAGTCGAGGCGACGACGCCCATGCCCGTACACGCTTCGGTGAGTATTCCGACTTGGGTGTTCGCACCTGCGACACGGTTACGGTAATGACGGTTGCGACGGATTTTCACCGAACTTCCCTCTGATCGACCACCGACACATATAATGTGTAGTCATCGAACCGAAGCGTTATGATATTCCTTTGTTCGCCTAACATTATAGCACGTTGGGCGTATTTTGTCAACGTCAACGTTTGGCGGCTCGGCGTTCCCCTTTACAGCTTACTCCTCGGAGTACTCCGCGATGTAGGGGAGGTTGCGGAAGTATTCGTTGCAGTCGAGACCGTAGCCGACTGCGAAAACGTCGGGAATGGTGAACAGCGACAGGTCGGGCGTGAATTCGACCAGACGGCGCGACGGCTTGTCGAGCAGTGTCACAACGTGCAGTGAGATGGGGTTACGCGCACGGAGGAGCTTTACGACATCGTTCAGTGTACGTCCCGTGTCGATTATGTCCTCGACTATGACGACGTGGTAGTCGCTCACGTCCTGATCGAGATCCATCGTTATCTTGACGACACCTGACGAAACAGTCCCCTGATAGTAGCTCTTCGCGCACATGAAGCCGATCTCGCACGGTACGGTGACGGCACGGCACAGGTCTGCCATGAAAACGAACGCGCCCTTCAGGACACTTACAAGAAGTATCGGACGACCGTCATAGATCTCGCTGATACGCCGTCCGGCATCCGCGACCGCCGCGTCTATCTCCTCACGTGTGATGAGTACCTTTTTTATTCTCGAGTTGAAGTCTTCGACCGAATGTATCTTTTTCATAATGTAAACGCTCCTCGTTACAAGATCATTAGGTGCTGTTTGAAAAAGAAGGAGATATGTACAGGAGCGAGAGATTTTTGTGA
>CAYSKU010000045.1:0-13530 GCA_964431775.1 uncultured Ruminococcus sp.
TTTGAGGGGCGTGTGGTTTACACCGTACGGGTTCAAGTCCCGTTTTCCGCATAAAAGCAGACTCGAATGAGTCTGCTTTTTTTGTCGGCTGAGGCAATAGCTTCACGTGAAGGAGGCTCCCTCCGGGAGGGAGCGGTCGCCGTTTGCGGCGACGACGGCGACTGAAGGAGAATGCGTTACTTCAAGTTTAGACTTGCTTTATTATAACGCGATCTCTCCACCCTCGTGGGATGTCTTTCGATCTCGACTTTACGTGCGCCGATGACCGCCTGCGGTCTGAGACCGCCAACACGCTCCATGCGCCCCGCCTCAGTCGGGTCAGCCGACCCGATCATTATATTTCTTCACATACGGTCGTTCGAGCCAACGCTTGAAGCGGAAGAATAACGTCTTCTTGTCCTTGATCGGCGGTACGATTATGCAGTACAGACCTGCCGACTTCGCCGCCGCCGCATCTGTCAACAGCTGATCCCCCAGAAGCACCGACTCCTCCACAGTCGCACCGACCTCACGCATCGCCAGCTTCAATACCCTCGTCCCTGGCTTGCGTGCCTTTGAGTACGCCACGTATCCGAGGTCACGGTCGAACAGCTCCACTCGCTCCGCATCGTTGTTCGACACGAACGCGACTGTCACCCCTCCCTCGTTCATTCGCCGACACCACGCCGTGACGTTCTCCGGCGGCAACGGATCGTCGTAGGTCGCAAGGGTGTTGTCGATGTCACAAAATATGTAGCTCCTGCCGAGCGAACGAAGATGCTCCGGTGTCACGCACTCGAAGCTGTCTACCATCTCGTCCGGTATGAGGTATCGCTCGAATATCATCTCATACCCTCCCCTCTCTTTATCGCTTCTATACGCTGTCCCACGGTCGGGTGGTTATGCTCGAGCGCGACTATCACCGGATGCGGCTCAAGCTCCGCGAAATTGTCACGCGACAGCTTCTTAAGTACCGAGATCATCGCCTCCCCAAAGCCAAGCTCGACCGCCATACGATCCGCTCTGTATTCGTACCTCCTGCCGAGGAACGCGGACGGTATGCCGAGCACGGTCATTACAGGTGACAGCAGTACCCCACTCAGCGCACACACCGCAAAGGCAAAGCTCACCTCCGTGAAGCCGTAGTCGAGCGATATCTGCGGCACGAGCGCGAACGCCGCGATCATCAGCGTAAGCACACCCATCGTCAGCAGGTTGTATACCGTCAGCTTCGCCGTGTCACCGTGCTTGAAATGCCCCAGCTCGTGTGCGAAGACCGCCGCTATCTCCTCCTCCGTGTAGTTTTCCACAAGATTGTCGTACAGCGCGATCTTCTTGAACCGTCCGAGACCCGTGCAGAACGCATTCACCTTGGTCGTTCGGCGCGAGGCGTCCATCACGCGAATGTCGAACAGCTCGTAGCCGGCTTCGCGAAACATCGTCACGAGCCGAGTCCGCAGACTCCCCTCCTCGAGCGGAGTGAAGCTGTTGAATATCCGCATGAACGTCATGGACAGCATATTGACCGCAAGCATGAACAGCGCGATCACGCCGTACAGCAGAACGAACGCCCACGCCCCCATTCCGGTGAACATAAGCTCCGCCAAAAGCACGAGCGCGATATTTACGACCGTGTTTATTACGAAATTGCTGATCGTGTCACGCACGAACGTTGAAACGGTCGTTTTGTTGAAGCCGTAGCGTCCCTCGAGCTTCATCGTGACGTAGTATTCGTAGGGGACAGACCAGACGGTCAGAAACAGCGCGTACACCGTCATGAACAGCGCGGAACGAACGTATGTGCCGCCCGGCAGTGCGTAATATACCGCCGACAGCACGTTCGTTCCGAACAGCAGAAGACCGAGAACAAAGTCTGAGACCGTGCCGATCAGACCGACCCTTGACTTTTCGGTCGTGTAGTCGAGCCAGCACGAATACTCCGCTTCATCGTATATGTCACGCACACATTCGGGAAGCGGCTTTTTACGCTGTCTGACCGTCAGAGCGCGCATGACGAGGTCGTATATCAGGTTAAACGTCATGACACACAAAATAAGCAGCTTATACATAGTAAGATATCCTATTCATATCGACGCGGGGAGACTCTCTTTGCAAAGATCTCCCCGCAGTCGTTATTTTTATGTAGTTTTATGCAGTTGTTTACAGCTTTACGATAGAATCGTTTGCATCGCCGCGATATGCGTTCTCGAGAAGCTCGGTCAGAGCTATCGCATCGTCTATGCCGAGACCCTCGGGAGAGCCGCTGCCTGCGATGACCGCATCGATGAACTGCTCGAGAGGAGACTTCTTCGGACGCGGCAGGTCGGGATTGATAAAGCCGCCGACGATACCGTCGAGCTTCTGACTGGAGAAGCGTACCTCCTCGCCGTGCGCGATCATCGAGCCCTTAGTACCGTAGATCTCGAGGGTCTGCGGAGAGTTGTGGGAAACGAAGCCTGTCTCCGCAACGCCGAGCGCACCGCCCTCGAACTCTGCGATAGCGACTGCGTTCTCGTCAACGGGCTTGCCGTAGGGCGCGGTGAACATACCGGTCACTCTCTTCGGCTTGCCGAGGAAGTACGCAAGGAGATACATCGGGTGACAGCCGAGGTCCATCATAGCACCGCCTGCCGCCGCGCTCTTGTCGAACCAGTATTCGGGAAGCCAGTTTCCGGAAACGCCCGAATGTGCGTCACGTGTGCGAACGAGGGTTATGTCACCGAACGCACCCTCAGCGATCATTCTCTTTGCGAACTGTACGCACGGTCTGCCGCGCTGAGGATAGCTTATAACGAACGTTACGCCCGATTCCTCGATAGCTTTCTTAACGTCAAGGCATTCCGCAACGGTGGGGCAGAGAGCCTTTTCGGTGAAGATGTGCTTTCCGGCACGAGCCGCCTTTATAAGAATGTCGTGATGAGCGGTGGTGGGAGCATCGCAGACGACCGCTTCAACGTCGTCACGTGCAAGGAGAGTGTCGAGGCAGGGAACGAAGTCACAGCCCAGCTCCTTCGCCCACGCTTCACCGCGTGCCGTATCGTCGTCCCAGACTGCCGTGATCTCGCACTTACCGCTTCTTCTTACGGTGTCGGCATAGCCGCCGGCGTGTACGTGCCATTTCGAGAGCATTGCTACCTTTAACATAGTGTGATTCCTCCGTTAATGTAGAATATTTATGTGGATGTTCGTGTATACGTTACAGTGTGTGAGCGACGGTATTCTCCTCGATGAAGTCCGCAAGTGCGGCGGTATCGGTGACACCGTGCGGATGATGTCCGCAGCCTTCCTTAGCGACGACATAGAGCGTAAGTCCGTGCTTTTTGTAGTATTCCTCGAGGATCGCGCCATTTTCGACATACGGAACGGTCGTATCGGAGTCTCCGTAGACGAGTGCGACCGGGATACGATGCTCTGCAAGGCTCGGGAGCTTGTCTATCGGATGCTCACGGTAGGTGAGGAGGTGGGAGATATCGAAGCCGTAGGCGTCGGCGATCTCCCGCCAGCCGCTGCCGTTCTCGCCGAGCGGTTCACCGACACCTAAGCCCATTGGGCAGGAGAGCAGGTTCATGACCGGCGCATCGAGGTACAGCAGTGAGGTATAGTCGGGATACCGTGCGGCGAAATTGACGGAGCAGAGACCTCCGCAGCTCATACCGACACAGGTAAAGCGTCGTTCGAGGTGATATTTTTCGGATATATAGTCGGCGAAGCGTGCCTTTGCATCGGAGTCTGCGTCAGTTCCCCAACGGTTGAGGTTCTCGAGGTAGCAGAGATGCCAGCCGCGCCGCAGAAGCTCGAGCTCCAGTGACGGAAACGCGCCGAAGTATTCCATCTTCATCATCCAGCGACCCGAGGGTTCGGGGCTATGTGGGAATATTATCCGTGCAGCACGGTCTTCAAAGGTGAAGAGGGTCTGTGCGAAGCCGTAGAAATCGGAATTCTGTTCCATACATTCTCCTCCGGAGCGTTGATACAGCCTTATATCATATGTTGGTATTAAGTATAACAGCTTCATTTGAATATGTCAAGATATGCAAAAAGGAAAAAGAAAAAATCAGGAAAAAGATCTACGGCATACTTTTGCTTATGAAAATTTGAAGAAAAGTATGGACAAATCATAATATAGGTGCTATAATTAATGTACACCTCGGAAGCATAGCTCAGTTGGTCAGAGCGTTCGGTTCACATCCGAGAGGTCTTGGGTTCGAGCCCCAATGTTTCCACTCCAGTATACGGGATACGAGTACACGCCTCCCGTATATTTTTCTGATTCATAATTGTACAAAAGTCAAAAAGGAGAACGATCGAACATGAACCAAATGGATGCAAGACTGAACGCGCTCCGTCAGAAGATGAACGAAATGGGACTTGACGCAGTCTACGTAAGCTCCGCCGAGAACCACCTTTATATGTCCGGCTTCGACGATCCGGACGGTCATCTCGTGATAACCGCCGAAAAGGCATACGTATTTGCGGACTTCCGCTATATCGAAGCCGCACGTGACGAGGCGTACACCTCGTTTGAGGTGTGCCTGCCCGGCAAGCCGACCCTGAACGAGATCGTGCGCGACTGCGGAGTCAAGAACCTCGGCTACGAGGATCGCCGCATGACCTGCTCTGCTCTCGCCGGACTTAAAAAGGCTCTCGAGGGTATGGGAGTTGAGTTCTGCCCCATCGGCGGTATCTTCACCGACATCCGCTCCTACAAAACGGACGAGGAGGTCGAGAACATAGTCGCCGCACAGCGTATCGCGGAGGGGGCGTTCGAGCATATCTGCCGCGTTCTGACCTACGATATGACCGAGACGGAGGTCGCAGCCGAGCTCGAGTATTACATGAAGAAGCACGGCAGTCAGAAGCCGTCCTTCGACACGATCTGCGTTTCCGGCACAGCCTCCTCGAGACCGCACGGCGTACCGCGTCCGGTCAAGCTCGAGCGTGGCTTTCTCACGATGGACTACGGCGCGATGGTGAACGGCTATCACTCCGACATGACACGTACAGTCGTTATCGGAAAGGCTGATGCCGACATGACGAAGCTCTACAACACGGTGCTTCAGGCGCAGCTTGCCGCAATAGAAGCGATCACCGAGGGTGCGAAGAACGCCGACATGGACAAGATCGCACGTGACATCATCGATAACGCCGGCTACAAGGGATGCTTCGGTCATTCGCTCGGTCACGGCGTAGGACTCGAGATACACGAGCAGCCAGGTGTTTCGGGCGGCATGGGCGACACGACCCTGAAGGTCGGTCAGATCGTCACGGTCGAGCCGGGTATCTACATCGAGGGCAAGTACGGCTGTCGTATCGAGGACATGGTGTACATCGTCCCGAACGGCAAAAAGAACCTCACCAACTGCCCGAAGGAGCTCATCGAACTATGACCCGCCTGAGGCGGGGCGCAGTCATCGGGTCGGCTGAGCCGACGGGCGGTCATCGGCGCACGTTCAGCTGAAGTCGAAAGACATCCCACGATGGTGTGGAAAAGTGCAAGGTTTGGGAGAACGCATTGCGACAGCCTGATCCACCAAATAAAATATAAGCAAAACAAGACCTCACGTCTGTCAAAAAACGTGAGGTCTTGCGTTTTGGTGGGGGGATAGTGGCGTGATTCCGATCCACGTTCCCCGTGTGGGGAACGACGATGTAGAGGGAGACCGCAACGGTGTACGCAAGATGGATATTTCAACTCACGCACCTCATGCGAGATGCGACAGGATTTTTGCGTGAAGCCGTGCGGCAGGAAGTAATTTCAACTCACGCACCTCATGCGAGGTGCGACGCATCACAGCAGGACGGGGCATCAAGGCAGAATGATTTCAACTCACGCACCTCATGCGAGGTGCGACCGGACGCCCTGCTCTCGAGCCGCCGGCTCGCGTCATTTCAACTCACGCACCCCATGCGAGCTGCGACCGGTCTTGCCATGACCCACGTCCTTTCGCGGTGAATTTCAACTCACGCACCTCATGCGAGGTGCGACGCGGTCTACGCCGTCCCATTCCGGTGCATCCGCGAGATTTCAACTCACGCACCTCATGCGAGGTGCGACCCGCAAAATATTGTAGCAGCGACCGCACCGTATACTACATGAGGTGGACTTTTATTTTGTCTACGACATATTAATGCCAAAAACACAGCTTTTTCTCTTTTTTTCAGGCGAACCTCCCCGGGATATCGACATCACCGGTACTTCGCCTCTACAGTATTATCACCCCCTCCGGATCGTATGTCGGCTTCGCTCCGATATGTTCGATACGTTTCTCCCAATTATTACCGAGATAGTAAAATCTGAGACTGTCACGTTCCTTATCGATCAGCTTTACGAGCCGTTCCTTCATCCTTATAAAGCTTCCATAATCAAGATCGGCTTCAAATACGGAATTCTGTACCCGCTGTGCATGATCCTCACATTCCTTAGCTACCTTACGCAGTCTGCTGCGCCCGGCTCTATCTTCTGTGTTTACATCATAGCTGATAAGTACCATCATATGTATTCACCTACTTTGCCAGATAGCATGGATATTCGTCCGCTTCACCGCGCACATATTTTGCGAGAAGATTGCTCTGTATATACGGAAGAAGACCAAACTGCATCTTTTGCTTCAAATACGGATGCACAATTTCTGTACGCTTTTTCTCTTGCCACTTCGTAAGGACCTTTTTGCGCCCATCCTTATTCAGCAGGACCGCTCCGGATATCTGCGTTTCAAAATCCTCCTCCGTTATAATACGAAGATTAAGAAGCGTCAGGACGAATCGCTCTACTATGCATCGGCATTCCTCCACCATGTCACACGCAAGCGATACACGACCGCTTCTCAGTGCATGATAGTATCCTATATACGGGTCTAATCCAACGGTGAACAGTGACGAGGCAAATTCGTTGGTGTAGACCGTATACATAAATGACAGCAGTGCATTTACCGGATCGAGCGGCGGACGTTGATTACGATACGTAAAGCTCATAGTATTTCCCGATGTCATAAGACGACCGAAAACGGAAAAGTAACGATGAGCGCAATTTCCTTCGATACCCAATATGCGTTGCGAAGGCTGATCTGCTCCATCTTACAAACGCTTGATAAGCGTTACGCCGGAGGGCATATCCTCATCAACGGTGATACGATAATCCTTGAAGCTGCGCGGCGGTCTGTCTGCATCTATGACCTCGGCAGTGATATGATCGAACAGTACCGCAGAGGGGCAATTTCCGAGAATGCTGTCATGACGGAAGATGAACAGCCTCCTCGTACACATCTTACCCCGTGCCGCACTGTGGTCATGCTCGAACATATTTATTATAGCTTCCCAGATAAGCTCGAGGTCTTCCTCGGTCAGACCCGTACTCTTCTGTGCCAGTGCCGCCGATACATATCCCTCTGCACGATACAGTGCGTAAGGTATGATGCTCTTTCTGCCCATCTCTGTGTCGCCGCTCTCTTGACGCTCCTCTGTCGTCCTTGCCTGACGAGTTATGGAAACGTCCTGTATGAAGACCGGTGACACGCTTCGTGCGAAGTTGATCTGCACCGGACCGCGAACTATACCGCAGGGATCGTCTCCCGTTGACATGACCGCACCGAAGGCACGAACATCAAAGAACTTTTCACACATATATGTACGTGCCGCCATTACATCATCGGTATTTTTAATGCTTTTTTCTCTTTTTTACCTCGCTTCAGTCCAACTGCCTCGTAGGCTTCGCCGAAAACGGTATTCAGCGGCTTGTCCGGCTTTATGAGTATATCATAGCCATCCACACCCTCACGAACGAGCTGTACGTAGTTGCGTATCTTACGCTTGATACAAACGTCTGTTACGAAGCCGTGTCCGCTCTCGGGATCGACACGCGGCATATTGTTGGCATCGGGATCCCCGTTCGGTATTCCGTTCTCAACATCGAAAAAGATGACGAATTCGTAGCGATTATTGATCTTCATTGTTTGTCTCCTCCTTATGGTAGCTCATAGCACTGTTTTGATGATAATAGCCGATGATGAACTTTCCCTGTTCAACGAGAGAAAGCTGAAGCGGAAATTCGTTTCCGAGCATATTCAGAATCATCGAGAGCGTTCGGTCAAGCTCGACCGCATCGTTTGCCTTTTTCAGATGGTACTGTCCGAGCGTCAACAGCTTCGGAAAGACGACAGCCGGTGTCGTTGAAGCAGAAGCAAAGTATGCATCCTTGATCGTTCTGTTCAGCTTATTATCCGATGCACTTTTCTGTATCTGTTCAAGTACGGCGAACAGTCGTCCGCAAAGATAAGCCTTATTGGTGTTTTTTGTATCCAAATACAATTGTATCTCCTCCTTCTGTCCCATATAACGTGCCTGTCGATTGATACAGGCTTTTATTATGCCTATTCTCGTTGGATTTATCTTGACCTGCGGACTTCCCTCCTCGTCATGATCTATACGTACCCTGCGTATCGTCTGAGCAAGAAGAGCCTGCGGATAAGGTGAAGCATTTATTATCGAATGCATCAGCTTCGTCATAAGTGATGGATCGATGGTCTCCGTTGTGCTTTTCGGTGACAGTAGCTCTTTTTTGATGTTCCCCAACAGGATCGAGCGTGCCTTCGGATAAGGCTGCATATCGATCTGATGCTGTATCAGATTATCAATTATGCTCCCGAATCGTCGGTGATACACAAAGCTGACCGCGATCCTCGATGAATTTGGTCTCAGTCCGGCAACATAGCATTCTACGTTTGGGTCAAGCTCCTTCGGCATATCCGCTGTTGCGACACCGCTCTGCCCCTTGCTTACACGACTGTACGCACTTGCCAGAAGATCATCCAGCTCCTCTCGATCGATCTCGTCCTTCGCATCGTTTTCAAACATTACTTTGATAAAGTCGGTGTACGTCTCTTTTTCGGACATTGCCCAAAATATCACCGTCATATCGTCTATGAACACACGATGCCTGGGATCGTGTATCAGATAATTGGCGGCTTTAACGTATTTCGCGGCGGCAGCCTCGGATATGTTCGCGTTATAGGATTGCTGTAAACCGTAGGAGCATTCCGAATCGTTGTTGCAGCATACGAGCAGCATTCCCATCGATGAGCCTTTTGCAAGACCGGTGAGCTTACCGTGCAGACGTGCGATAGGTGCTACCTCACCTGTTACCGCACACATGGCGGTCACAGGCGCATCTGCAGCCTCCTCGTCCGGCGTACTTGACCTTCGGTAAAGCTCCTCCCACTTCTTTTTGACATTCTCATCCTTATTTAACAGCACTCCCGGAGAATCCTCGAGACAGAACGCAAAATATGAAGTCGAATAGTCTTTTTTTATACATTGTAGGATCGGGTTTTCCGTCTCGTTTTCCGGTACCCAATTTTCAACGAAGCTTCGAAAGGCATTGACGATCGGTGAATCGAGACCTTCGAGAAACGCCAGAGTCTCCTCAACGAACGCTTTGTGTGAACGCATAGGTCTGACCGCCTTTGCCTCCGAGACCTCCGGAGTCCTTACGACAAAGGTATCAGTTTTTTTATCGTGATCGAGACCGAAGATGTAGAGGGGACGATGCTCTATGATGTTGGCTTTTATACCGGAAAATTCGGTACGCTTCGGAAACGTCATTTTGGTCGCTTCTCTCTTTATCTTCGTTTTTTCGTTCTTGTCCTTATATTCCGTATATTTATGCATATCCACGATGCCAGCGAGCTTTCCCTCTCGAGTCAGTGCCACGCACCAATGGATATCCACAGTCGAGTATTCGTCTCCGACGAGCTTTTTATCGGACACCAAGATATCATAATAATCTACCAATGCACGTATCAGCATAGCAGCTCCCTTCTGTATGCGGCTACATCGATCACACCGCAGATCATATGAGGACGGTAATACAGTGCGGTCGCACGATCCGAATATTTCGGTTCGTCCCAGTTTCCGTTGAGTGGTACACCGCCGTCATTAAAATTCATTCTGTAGAGCATATATCCGAGATCGACGTCACCCATCTCGATTATCTCGGGACTTATCTCGTCCATCGGGAAGTCCTCGACCGGCTGTATGCTTCGTGCCGGAAATTCGGAGCAGCCCATACACGGAGTGCGGAAATATCGACCTTTTTCCAGCCTGTTCCGTAATATACAGCTGTGCTTCTCTGCCCCCATCTCCTCACGCTCACTGCGTAAGCCGGTCAGCTCAAAATGAAACTCAACACCGTAGCGCACATTTGTAAGTATCATTGATGAACGTTGGTTGCGGCATCGATCCGCATATATCACCGGATCACGTGTTCCGTTTTCCATACGCGACTTCATGGAATCGAACGATACCTTGTCCTTGACCTCATTTCGCTTAACGTTCACGAAACGTATCGGGTTAAAAACTATGATACGATCTATCACATACCGTATCGCAGGCTTCCAGTAGATACTTTTGAAAGTTCCCTCGAGTGCGCCGGGGGTCGGAACATCGTAGCTGCACCTTTCCGTTTTCAAATACGAACGTGCATAGCAAGCACGATCTGCGACGATCATACATTTAAATCCATACGCCATTATATATCACTCCTTTACTCGTCTAACATATCGCGACCAAAAGACCCGATACCGACTTCGTTACTGTAATAGTCCATATTCGTCAGGCAATACGCTCCCTTTCCGAAATCCGTGATCACCCCCTGCCTTAGCAGATCGTCAAACTCGGTGCGACTTACGGATACCACATACCTTTGCAGTGCTCGTTCTGGGACGTTCAGACCGTCGCGCAGCTTTCCCACAAGCGAGCGTCCCACCTCGTCGGTCGCAACGACCACGGAAACATTTTTGTCCTCTATCAAATCAAAATCCTCTGCATATGTTCGAAAGTTCATGCAGATATGATCTTTTCGTAAAGCTGCATATCTGCTGAACGCACGCTCCATAAGCTCATCGTCCTTTGAGTATATGAGCCGTTCGTAATATTCAAAAACGCATTTCTCGCATGAGATATCGGAGTATTCCGACATAAGACTTCGTGTTATCATCTGCTCTGCCTTATCGACACCGCGCCGTGCCTCACTGCGTTCGAATATGAATACCTTTGCACCTGTACGCTTCCCCTCACGATTACAGCGACCTCCCGCCTGCAATATGCTGTCAAGAGGCGCAAGCTCACGGAATACACAGGAAAAGTCAAGGTCTACTCCGGCTTCCACCAGTGAGGTCGAGAAGCATACTATACGTCGCTCGGGTGGGACATCTCTAAGCTCCGGATAGTCACGCTCGAGCAGGATAAGCTCCTTTTTCAAGCTCTCGATGGTACGTGCGCGGTCTCCGGAGGTCATATACGTTGACAGATGGAATTTTTTATATGTCTGCGGACAGCATTCGTATAGCTCACGAGCTGTCTTCTTTTTATCGACTATCACAAGACTGCTCGGATAGGTCGTACACCGTGACAACAGCTCCTCATCCGACAGCTTACCCACATCAACAAAGTCACATTTGCGAAAAGCCGTATAAAGAGACTTATCCGATATGAGATCGGTCACCTGTAGGCTCGGTGAGCCGAAGGTATGTAGTAATCTTTCGTAATTCGGCATAGTGGCGGTCATAAATATCGCTTCACTATTTAGGCAAGTCGTCACGAGTGCGATCGCCTTCAGACACGGCTGAAGATACTTTATAGGAAGAGTATGCAGTTCATCGAGAATGATCACGCTGTCTGACAGATCGTGTAGCTTACGCAGCTTTCCGCGAGTACATCCTGCGATAGACTCAAACAATTGTACGGTAGTCGAAACTATCATGTCGGCATCCCAGTTCTCACAGGCATTTATACGTCTTGCTTTATCTTCGTCAGACATATTCGTGATATCATCGTATGAAAATGTGGATTGATGACGAACGAGCTCTGCGGCAGACCCGAACAGCCTCTCGAGCTTCTCTGCCGTCTGATCTATAATGGCATTGTAGCCCGAGACATAGATGATACGCCGCTTTCCGCGGAGAAGTGCACGCTGTAGCGCAAACTTCATACCGCAAAGAGTCTTTCCGCTGCCGGTCGGCATATTGAGCAGAAATACATTTCCGTCTGCGTTCACGTTCTCGTAGACCTGACTTTGCAAAAGTGAGCGTGCTTTTTGCAGCTCTGTGTGGCATTCGAACGAGGACAGCTCCCGATCTATCAGCTCCAGACACCTTTGAAGATCGCTGTGAGGACTCGGCGGAAGTGAGCCGCCGTTATAGAAACGCATGGTATCCAACGAATCGGCATCACATAACGCGGAGAAGCAGTAGCGTGTAAGAAATGCAATGCGTTCGAGACAGTCGTCATTGGACGTGCAATCGGCTGTCAGATATCGTAGGATCTCATTGGTATCGAGCGGTGGGGTATCGAATATATCCCCGGTAGGCTCAAGCGGCTCTGTATCTCGTGCAAGTCTGGCAAAAAGCGTAGCTCCCTCGGGAGGATCGCCGTGAGCTCCGGTATCGGGAAGACCCGTGTGATGTCCGGCTATGCATTGTGCCGCCAAGTAAGCTATGAAGCTGTTACCTATGGCTTTCTGCGCCTCCTTTGCACCGTGGAGCGAATGCTCCGCACGAACGGAGGGATCGCGCAGACGTCGAGCGAAACGTGCCGTCGCCTTTCCGCGGTCGTGATTCAGACCCATCCAAGCCTCAAGTGCTTCGAGCTGAGGCACGACAAAGCTGCGTGCCAGCTCCGCAACGTTGCGGCTATGCTCTCTTAGCGACTGTCCTTTCTCTTGCCCACTCGATGGCGAGTGGGCAAGCAGCTCGTTTTCGGTCATTTTGTCCATTACGATCACCTCGAACGTTGGAGATTTTTTGTGCATCTATTGCTTATAGTCCGATAATAGCACGAATCTTCGGGTGTGTCAATAGTCTTTTTGAAAAAAATAAAAAAATAGGCTCTAAAGTTGCATAACAGGTAATATAAGCAAAACAAGACCTCACGTCTGTCAAAAAACGTGAGGTCTTGCGTTTGGGTGAAGAACGACCTATAGCCTCAGATCGAGTTCAAAATATTCCCTTGTTGTATTTGAACTGTCCGTACAGTATAAGTCCCACTCCAACGAGCGTTGCCGGAAGAACGATCGATGCCATAGCTATCTCGCTCCAAAGCAGAGCGATGTAGCCCAAGACAAACGACACACCTATGACAAGTGTCCCTGTGCCGACAGCCTTCCCGTAGCTCGGGATATCCTCTTTTCTCACCTTTCGTCTGTTGTACGAATGTATCGTACCGACATCTCCCCTGATATTGATGATGCCAAGCAGGGAGATGAACAGACCCAACACCGGCATCATGCTATATTCGCCGAGCATTTTTATCACCTCCTGACTCCATTATACCACTCGTGTCAAGTGTGTGGGGACTTGTGGATGTGCTATAACTTCAAAAATGCATAAGAGGGTGTAGCTCAGAGCGGCTCATTGTTGAATTTTTAGAAGGCACCCATCTTTTGCAATGTTTTTTTGTTTTGTAATGTCCTTTCATTTTCGCAAAAAAAGAACCCCTTCAAGCTGTTTTCAGCTTAAAGGGATTACTTTTTCGATTGCGGGGAAGGGATTTGAACCACAT
>CAYSKU010000046.1:0-11645 GCA_964431775.1 uncultured Ruminococcus sp.
GAGGCTATCGGCTACGACAAAAAGATGACCCGTGCGCTCTACAAGGCATTGCAGGCGTCCGGTATGCAGGTCGTAAACTACGGTACTCTCCTCGTAACAGTCGCCGACAAGGATAAGGACGAGGCACTTCCGCTCATCCGCCGCTTCTACAACATGGGCTTCAACATCGAAGCGACCCACGGCACTGCTCTCTTCCTCAAGGAGCACGGTATCCGCACGAGAGTTCGTCAGAAGATAAGTGAGGGCAGTGAGGAGATACTCGACTCCATCCGTCAGGGCTACGTCACCTACGTTATCAACACACGTGACTACGGCTCGACCGGCGTTCTCTCCGACGGTCACGAGATACGTCAGTGCGCCGTTGAGAACGGAGTTACGATGTTCACCGCGCTCGACACCGTAAAGGTCCTGCTCGACGTTCTCGAAGAGGTAACGATGGGCATATCCACCATCAACGAGGAATAAAGAACCGAGGTCTATGATGCAACAGACAAGCTTTATTACAGCTTCAAACGTCAAGGTCGCCAGAGACACCTACAAAATGGTGCTCGTCGGTGACACGACTGACATAACACGTCCCGGGCAGTTCGTGAATATCAAGCTCGAGGGACGGTATCTGCGCCGTCCGATCTCCGTCTGTGACGTGAACGGAGACGAGCTGACCCTCATCTACAAGGTAGTGGGTGAGGGTACGGCACAAATGTCGGAGTACGGTACTGGCGTATCGCTCGACCTGCTCACGGGACTCGGAAACGGCTACGACACCTCGATAACGGGTGACGCTCCCCTCCTCATCGGAGGCGGGGTCGGCGTTCCGCCCCTCTATCTCCTTGCAAAAAGGCTGATCGCCGAGGGACGGCACGTTTCCGTCATCTGCGGCTTCCGCACCGCCGAGGATGCTATCCTCTGTGACGACCTCCGCGCCCTCGGTGCAGAGCTTACCGTTGCGACCGAGGACGGTTCTATGGGGATCCGCGGCTTCGTCACCGATGCGATGCGCGACATCACGTACACACACATCTGCACGTGCGGTCCCGAGCCTATGCTAAAGGCAGTCTACCGCACGATGAAGGAGGGTACTGACGGACAGTTCTCCTTTGAGGAGCGCATGGGCTGTGGCTTCGGTGCCTGCATGGGCTGCTCCTGCAAGACGATAACGGGCTACAAGCGTATCTGCCGTGACGGTCCGATACTTCGCAAAAGCGAGATACTTTGGGAGGGCAAATGATATGGCTGACACAAAGGTAACACTGTCGGGGCTGACACTCGACAATCCGATCATCCCTGCCTCCGGCACGTTCGGCTACGGACGTGAATTTGCGGAGCTTTACGACATAAACGTCCTCGGGAGCTTCTCGTTCAAGGGAACGACAAGGGAGGCGCGCTTCGGAAACCCGACACCGCGTATCGCGGAATGCACCGCCGGCATGATAAATTCGGTCGGACTGCAAAACCCGG
Source organism: uncultured Ruminococcus sp. (assembly GCA_964431775.1). GTDB lineage: Bacteria > Bacillota > Clostridia > Oscillospirales > CAG-272 > UMGS1696. The sequence continues at coordinate 1,459 of CAYSKU010000046.1, forward strand.
GTATCGAGCACGTCATCTCCGTTGAGCTTCCCGAGATGAAGAAGTACTTCCGCAAGCCGGTCGTTGCGAACATAGGCGGCTTCTCTGTTGAGGAATACGTCTACTGTGCGGAGCGGCTGAACGACTGTGAGCAGGTCGGACTGATCGAATTAAACATCAGCTGTCCGAACGTTCACGGAGGCGGTATGGGCTTCGGCACCTCCGCAAAGACGGCAGCTGAGGTGACACGTGCCGTAAAGGCGGTCGTCAAGAAGCCGCTCTACGTCAAGCTGACCCCTAACGTGACCGACATAGTCGAGATAGCGAAGGCGTGTGAGGATGCCGGAGCGGACGGTCTTGCGATGATAAACACCGCGCTCGGTATGCGTATCAGTCTGCGTACCAAAAAGCCGGTCATCGCGAACAAGATGGGCGGCTTCTCGGGGGATGCCATATTCCCGATAGCCGTTCGAATGGTATATCAGGTATACGAGGCTGTCGGAATACCGATCATAGGTATGGGCGGTGTATCGTCTGCCGAGGGAGTTCTCGAGATGATGCTTGCCGGAGCGACTGCGGTCGAGATAGGGGCTGCAAACCTCGTTGACCCCTACATCTGCCGTGACATAGTCGGAGAGCTTCCGGCTGTAATGAAAAAATACGGAATAGAAAGCTTAAAGGATATTATCGGAGGAGCGCACTGATGATAGATATGAAAAGAGACGTGATCATCGCCTGTGACTTTGCGTCCGCAGAGGCGACGTATGATTTTTTGAACAGATTTGAGGGAGTAAGCGAGAAGCCGTTCTGCAAGATCGGTATGGAGCTGTATTATTCGGCAGGTCCGGAGATCGTCCGCGAGATAAAGAGGCGCGGTCACAGGATATTCCTCGATCTCAAGCTCCACGACATCCCGAACACCGTAAAGAAGACGATGAGCGTCCTTTCCGGTCTTGACGTTGACATGACGAACCTTCACGCTGCCGGCGGTCGTGCCATGATGGAGGCGGCTCTCGAGGGTCTGACCCGTCCCGACGGAACACGTCCGGCACTTATCGCGGTCACTCAGCTGACCAGCACGAGCGAGGAGGTCATGAAGAGTGAGCTTCTGATAGATCGTCCGCTTCCCGAGGTAGTAATGAGCTATGCCGCAAACGCAAAGTCCGCCGGACTTGACGGTGTGGTCTGCTCTCCCCTTGAGGCTTCCCGTGTACATGAGGTATGCGGCGACAGCTTCCTTACGGTAACGCCGGGCGTTCGCTTCGCAGGAGGCGAGGTCGGAGACCAGAAGCGTGTCACTACTCCGGCACGTGCGGCAGAGCTTGGCTCTAACTTCATCGTAGTCGGTCGTCCGATCACCGCCGATCCCGATCCCGTTTCCGCATACCGTCGCGCCGTCGCCGAATTCTGCTAAGTCGGGTCGGCTGAGCCGACAGGCAGTCATCGGCGTTCGTGAAGCTTGGACTGCACGACATCCCACGACAATATCATTTGTACAGACTTGATCGGCTGAGCCGACAGGCATAGTCGGCGTTCGTGAAGCTTGGACTGTGCGACATCCCACGACAATATCATTTGTACAGACATCGATTCATTTGACCAAAAAGTTTTTTGGGGGTGGTGGATCTTTTATCAAAAGGTTCCGGATCGTTTTCCCCATTACGATAACAAGGAGATCTACACATGGAAAGCTACAAGAGAGAGTTTATAAAATTTCTTCAGGATGCCGGCGTTCTCAAGTTCGGCGATTTCACCGCAAAGAGCGGTCGCAAGATACCCTACTTCATCAATGCCGGTGACATAAAGACAGGCGAACAGATCGCACGTCTCGGCGAGTTCTACGCGAAGGCTTACCTTGAAAAGGTCGGTGAGCGCAGGACTGTCCTGTACGGTCCCGCATACAAGGGCATATCGATAGCCGTTTCCTCCTCCATCGCACTTGCAAAGAACGGACTTGACGTTCCCTTCTTCTTCAACCGCAAGGAGGCAAAGGATCACGGTGAGGGCGGCGTATTCGTCGGCTACGTTCCGAAGGCAGGTGAGGAGGTCGTCATCGTCGAGGACGTTATAACGGCAGGTACGGCTATCCGTGAGAGCATGAGCATACTTTCCGCTCTCGAGGACGTAAAGGTCGCCGCAACGTTCGTTATGGTCGATCGTAAGGAAAAGGGCAAGACAGACCTTTCCGCAATGCGTGAGGTCGAGAACGAGTTCGGCTTCCCGGTATACTCCGTAGTTGACGTATACGACATCATCGAGTACCTTGAGGAAGACCCTGCAAACGAAGAAAACGTTACACGTATCAAAAATTATCTTGCAGTGAACGGAGCAAAAGCATGAGAAGCCTTTTCGATATCGTTGAGCTTTCCGTAGACGAGCTTGACGCACTGATCGCGACTGCCAATGACATGATGGAGCATCCCACGAAGTATGCTCACGTTGCGGACGGAAAAAAGCTCGCTACCCTGTTTTTCGAGCCCTCCACGAGAACACGTCTTTCCTTTGAAGCCGCCATGCTCGAGCTTGGCGGAAGCGTACTCGGCTTTTCCGAGGCGCAGTCCTCCTCCGCTTCAAAGGGTGAGAGCGTTGCGGACACGGCGCGTGTCGTATCGTGCTACGCCGACATAATCGCTATGCGACACCCGAAGGAGGGTGCGCCCCTCGTTGCGGCAATGAACGCGACAGTCCCCGTCATAAACGCCGGAGACGGCGGTCACAATCACCCGACCCAGACCCTTGCGGATCTTCTGACGATCTCCCGTGAGAAGGGTCGTCTTTCCGACCTGACTATCGGCTTCTGCGGCGACCTCAAGTTCGGGCGTACCGTCCACTCTCTGATAAACGCTCTGGTGCGCTACACCGGCATACGTATAGTCCTCATCTCCCCCGATGAGCTCTCCCTTCCCGACTACGTCAAGAAGGATGTACTCGAAGCGAACAACATCGAATACGTTGAGACGACCGAGCTTACCGATGTTATGGGTGAGCTTGACATACTCTACATGACACGTGTACAGCACGAACGCTTCTTCAGCGAGGAGGAATATCTTCGTCTGCGTGACAGCTACATACTAACTCCCGAGAAGCTGAAGACCGCGAAGGATGACCTTTGCATAATGCATCCGCTTCCGCGTGTCAACGAGATATCGACCGCGATAGACAGCGATCCGCGTGCCTGCTACTTCAAGCAGGTGCTGAACGGAAAGTATATGCGTGCGGCTCTCATCATGATGCTGCTCGGTCTCAAGGCATGAGGAAGGAGAAAAGAGATGCACATTGATTCCATAAAAAACGGGATCGTTCTCGATCACATAAAGGCAGGACGTGCCATGGAGCTTTACAGAGTTCTCGAGCTTGACAGGCTCGAATGCTCCGTTGCCGTTTTGATGAACGTTCCGAGTGCGAAGATGGGGTGCAAGGATATGATCAAGATATCGGAGGACTTCGAGGTCAACCTCGACATCCTCGGCTACATCGATCCGGGTATCACCGTAAACATCATCCGTGACGACAAGCTCGTTGAAAAGCACACGGTAGACCTTCCCGAAAGGATCGTCGGCTACCTGAAGTGCAACAATCCGCGCTGCATCACGACGACCGAGCAGGAGCTTTCGCAGGTCTTCAAGCTCTCCGACCGTGCGAGCGCGACCTACCGTTGTCTCTACTGCGAAGCCGAGCATAAGGCAGAGCACAAGTAAAAGCGATACAAAAAAAACCGCCTTCGGGCGGTTTTTTAGTTATGTGACGCATTATTCGTTTATATAGGTGACGTTTGCGTAAGCGACGACAGCCTCACGAGCCTTATCGAAGACGAGGGTCTGACAGATCGTAGAGTGGCTGTAGATCGCTTCGAAGGCTTCGAGAGAGTCAAGACCGTAGTAATCTATCGCGTACTCCGTTGCACGCTCGGTGTACTCCTCCTCGGTGAGTGTGATGCCCTCCGCACGTGCGATAGCGTAGCAGACCATCTCCTCCTTGATACGCTCCTCTATGCTCTCGTTCAGTGCCGTATAGTACTCGTCCTCGGTCATCTGATAGTTCACGCTGACGTAATCGGCAAAATTTATACCCTGCGACTGTGCGTAATACTGCTCTGCGGTGACCGCGTCATCGTACATCTGACGTACCTCGTTCTCGGGGTACTTTATGACCTTTGTATTTTCGAGGACGACGTCCCAGACCTGTGCAACGACGTACTGCTTATACAGACCGTCATAGCGTTCTGCAAGAAGCTCACGTATACCGGTCTCGAAGTCTGCGATCGAGTCGTAGCCGAGGTAGCCGCGCACGAACTCCTCGTTATACTCGGGAAGCTCCTGCTCACAGACCTCATGCACGTGGATATCGAAATGAACGTCCTTACCGGAATATTCGGGAGCGTTCAGGTACGGCTCGGGGAACGTAAAGTCAACGGACAGCTCGGTCTCGGGATACGCGCCTATTATTACATTCTCGAATTCATCGGGGAACGAGCCTGTACCGAGGGTAAATTCGCAGTCCTCCTCCGAGCCTCCCTCGAACTCCTCACCGTCTATCGTACCGACATAGTCGATATAGACCGTATCGCCGAGCTCTGCGCCTCTGTCGGTCACGTCGATGAGACGCGAATAATACGAACGTGTCGCCAGTATCTGCTCCTCGACCATCTCGTCCGTCACCTCGTAGCGGTAGCCGTCTGCCGCAAGACCCTTGTACTCCGCAAGCTCGATATACTCCGAGAGGTCGTAGTCGTATTTATTGGTCAGAATGTTGTCAAAGCCTTCTTCCTTTTTGTCCTCGCACGCTACAGCCGAGCCGGCTACGAGCAGAAGTCCGAGGACAAGGGTGATCACCTTTTTCATTGCTAGATCCTTTTTGATAAATTTATGATCTATCTATACTATGATATCACATCTTCACGTTTTTTTCAATACCCAAATGGTCGGCTGAGCCGACAGGCATAGTCGGCGTTATTTCAGTCGAAGTTGAAAGACATCCCACGACAATATTATTTGTGCAGAGTCGCCTGAGCCGACAGGCGGTCATCGGGTCGGCTGAGCCGACAGGCGGTCATCGGCGCACGTGAAGTTGAGATTGAAAGATAACCCACGACAATATCATTTGTGCAAACTTGTCTACAGAATCGCCTGAGCCGACAGGCAGTCATGACTGTCGCTTCCGCCGACTCAGCTGACCGCCGAGGAGGAGCGCAAAGCCGCCGTAGATCACCATGACCTTCAGGAACGAGCCGACGATGGAGGCGACCTCTGTCGCCGTTATGTCGGAGTAGGCAAGCATGAAATCAACGAGATACCATACCTCAAGCACGAGACGTGCCGCCATACCGATAAGCAGTGAGTACGCGCAGGAACGCTCCGCTGTATACCTCCGCGCCTGTAGCACGGTCGGTGCGCCCTCCTGCTTTCGCCGAAGTGCATTTGAAATAAGATATGCGGCAGCAAAAAACAACAGCTCGAATAAAAGCTGTAAAAACAGCCAGCAAGCCGCGATAAGCTCCGCGCCGACTATGGCGTTGGTCAGAACGTCTATCAAAAATCGCGCCGCATAGTCAAGGAGCGCACCGAATGCCGCCACGCCTAAAAAGTGTCCGACTCCACCTCCTGCGTATACGGCAGAGCATATTCCGGCTATCGCCACAACTGTACGCGCACACACGAGAAGCTCCGCAAGATACGAAAGTGCGGTCGAGACCCACGATGCATAAACAATGTTCGTTGCGGTGACAGTATTAAGATATGTAACGCCCCGTCCGAGAAGGACGAGTACGAGCGTTACCACAAGCGTCAGCTTTAGTGCGGACGTATCGACCGAGCGTTGCTGTTTTGTCTTCAAGTCATGTTCCTCCGAGGGTTCAAATGCCGTATCGGTCAGCTTCCAAAAAGCACCGACCGACACATCTCGTATTATGATACCACCGTCACCAAAAAATTTCCACATGGTTTTGTAAACATTGCACCCCGACAGCTCTGTTTTTTTTAGGTGCTGTTTGAAAAAGAAGGAGATATGTACAGGAGCGAGAGAGCTTTGTGATAGACGAAGAATTTTTCCGCAGGAATACGCACGTATTTCAAGGGAAAATTCTGATGTATAGCGCAAAAAGCTCCGCTATCTGTGCATATTGACTTTTTTCAAACACGCCCTAGTCTGATGTCCCCATTCGGAATAGTCTCCCTCTCACTCGCATAGAATCAAGCATCCCACAGGGAGTATCTTTTACAGTAACAGGAGAACGAAATGACCGCTCAAACAAATTCGCCGACTAACATAAAGCTCCGCTATCACCGTGCCTGCGACTACCGTCTGCTGTCCGAGGCTCTCGGTGAGCTTTCCGTCCGTTATCCGACAGTTGAAGTAAGCACCCTCGGAACGAGCGTTCTCGACCGACCGATACCGATAGTTACGATAGGTCAGTCGAAGAGCGGGCGCGGTGTCCTCTACGTCGGAGGGATACACCCGACCGACACTATGACCCCTGCCGTGCTTCTGCGTTTCATCTTCGAATACGCGGATGCTCTCGAAAACGGTCGCCGTATGTACAACGTCCGTATGCCGTACCTGTACGAGAGCCGTACACTGCACATAATTCCGATGCTCGACCCCGACGGCTACGAGCTGCGTAGACAGGGCGCGTTCGAGGAGGTCGTGCGCGATCGTATCGTCAGACAGAACGGCGGCAGTGAGCTTCGTGAGTGGCGCGGTAACGCCAGAGGGGTCGATCTGTGGCGCAATTTTACGGAGTGTCCCGAGCTTGACTCGGATCACGAGGAGGTCTGTCCTCGCGGTACGGCAGGGCTTTATCCCGAAAGTGAACCCGAGACTGCGGCAACGTGCAATTATCTCCGCATCATGGATGAGATCGCGACAGTGCTGTCTCTGCATATGATGTCCGATCACCTGCGCTGTCATTCCGCCGACCGTCTGCCGCCACGCTCACGCACCCTCGCACGTCTTCTCTCACGTATGACCGGCTGTACCACCGAGACACAGACGGAGGGTGAGGAGCGCGGAGGAAGTCTCACGGACTGGTTTATCGGCGAAAAGGGACGTCCGGCGTTCGAGCTCGGCTGTCTGATAGACGAGCAGCTCGACCCTACCTCTCCCGAGGAGTACCACAGAGTCTACGCCGCTTTCCGTGAGGCACTGTTCTCCGCGCCGCTCCTCGTGTGAAGGGTCATTTCGTCTGTCGCCAAAGTGAGGGACTGAACAGAAGGAGCATCGGGAAGATCTCCAAGCGTCCGAGAAGCATATCCGCACAGAGTACGAGCTTTCCGAAGTCCGAGAACGCACTGTAGTTTCCGGTAGGTCCGACCATATCAAAGCCAGGTCCTATGTTGTTGAAGCACGCCACGACAGACGAAAAGGTAGTCTCAAAGCTGAAGCCCTCGAGGGAGATAAGTATCATAGACAGAGCGATTATTGCCACATACGCCGCAAGATAGCAGTTCACGCTGTGAACGACCTCCGCGCCGACGACCTTTCCGTTGACTCGAACAGGCTTTACACTGCTCGGGTGTATGAGCTTCTTTATCTCTGCCATGACCGACTTTACAAGGATGATGACTCGTGAGACCTTCATACCGCCGCTCGTTGAGCCGGCAGAACCGCCGATAAACATAAGGAGCATGAGTATCGTCTTCGAAAACATAGGCCATTTATCAAAGTCCACAGTCGAGAAGCCGGTCGTCGAGACGATCGTCACGACCTGAAACGCACTGTGGTGCAGTGCGGAGGCGAACGTACCGCAAAGCACCTGCCCCGTCCGGTAGATATTGACGGCTATTGCAAGTATAGAGCCGGTAACTATGCCGAGGAACACACGAAGCTCCGTGTCACGAAAGGCTGTGGAAAACTCCTTTGTCAAAAGGAGATAATATATATTGAAGTTTATCGAGAAAAGGAGGGTGAATACCGTGATGACCCCTTGCAGATAGTAGCTTCCGTATGCCGCTATGCTGTTGTTCGTTATCGCAAGACCGCCCGTACCGGCTGTTGCGATGGAGATGTTCAGTGCATCAAAGAGAGGCATACCGCCGATAAGGAGGAACACGAATTCGAGAAGTGTCATTACGATGTAGATGGAGTACAGTATACGTGCCGTGCTACGCATCTTCGGAACGAGCTTTCCGACAGACGGTCCGGTACTCTCCGCACGCATGATGTGCAGTGAGACCCCACTTCCGACCGACCTCGGTATTATCGCAAGCACGAACACGAGAACGCCCATACCGCCGAGCCAATGCGTAAAGCTCCTCCAGTAAAGAAGTGCGTGCGGCATCGCCTCTACATCTGCAAGTATGCTTGCACCTGTCGTCGAAAAGCCGGAGACCGTTTCAAAGAACGCATCGATATAGCGCGGTATAGCTCCGCTGAGTCGGTACGGCAGTGCGCCGAACAGTGACAGCACTATCCACGACATCGCGACGATGAAGAAGCCGTCCTTTGCATAGAGCGTCGTGTCGTTTACACGAAAAACGCTCATCGGAATACCGAGTGCCATAAGCACGGCTATCGTCACGAGGAATGCGAGAAGCACGGTGTATTCGCCGTACAGTGCGGCAATGAGGACTGCCGGAAGCATGAACGCCCCCTCTATCACCAAAAGATAGCCGAGATATTTTAACGCTGTTTTCTTATTCATGTTCGCTTCCCCACTCAGGCTCTGTCACCGTCTTCGAAGATGTCGTTCAGCTCCGATATAGGCTCGTCAGTTGTCGTAACGATTATGACGGTATCGCCGCTGGAGATGCGATCCGTACCGCTCGGAATGATTATCCGTCCGTCATGGTTTATACAGGCGATCAGGACATTCTTTTTCAGCCGAAGCTCCTTTATCGGTGTATCAAGACCGACAGTTTGTGAATTTGCTAAAAACTCTATCGCCTCCGCCTTACCATCGACCATACGGTGCAGAGTGATTATCGAGGCATCGCTGTTATCTATGGAGCGGACGTATCTTATGATCTGCGAGGAGATTATGTCCTTCGGGCAGACCGTGCTTCCAAGCTCCTTATCGGTGAACAGCTCACCGTATTCGCCGCGATTCAGCTTTGTGACGGTCTTCGAGACCCCGATATGCTCCGCGTACATCGAGACGACAAGGTTCTGCTCGTCTATTCCGGTAAGCGTGACGACCGCGTCAGCCTCACGTATGCCCTCCGAGAGAAGGACGTCGGGGCTTGAGCCGTCATCGTTTATGACGAGAGCCTTCGGGAGCTTTGCGGCAAGCTCCGCGCAGCGTTCCGCGTCACTTTCGATCATCTTCACGTCAACGCCAGAGCGTATCAGCTCGTCCGCCAGATATTCCGATATCCGACCGCCGCCGATGACCATGACGTTTCGTATCTTCGAGGTACTGATCTTCAGTGCGCGGATGAGCTTCGTAAGCTCCGTGCGCGGTGCGGTGACGTTCAGCTTGTCGCCCTCACGGAGGACGAAGTCGCCACGCGGAATGAACACACGATCGTCGCGCTCGACCACACAAACGAGTACCTTAAGGTGAAGGTCTGTCGAAAGCTTGTAAAGGCTCTGTCCGACCAGACCGCTGTTTTCGGTGAGCTTCAGCTCGACCAGCTCCACACGTCCCTTTGCGAACGAATCGATCTTGAGAAAGGATGGAAATTGCAGGAAACGGCATATGGTACGTGCCGTCTCGTATTCGGGATTGACGGTCATTGAAAGTCCGAGGTCATCGCGCATGAAGCGGAGCTGATCGACGTAATCGGAGTTTCGCACACGTGATATCGTGTGCTTACAGCCGAGCCGCTTTGCCACGATACAGCAGAGGAGGTTCAGCTCGTCCGAGCCTGTAGTTGCGATGAGGAGGTCGGCTTCATCGACACGTGCCTCACGTTGGATATTGAGAGCCGCGCCGTTTCCCGCAAGGCTCATGACGTCAAGTGTCTCCTGCGCCTTTTCGATGACACGTGAATTTGCATCGATGACGGTGATATCATGGTCTTCGACGGAAAGCTGCTTTGCAAGCGAAAAGCCGACCTTTCCGCATCCTACGATAACTATCTTCATAAAAATATGTCCTTTACAGCGTTGGTATATTCTTTTGCCGTCCGGCTACATTAATATACCACTATCTTTTCCAAAAGTCAACCATCTGCGGTCTGAAATCGCAAACAGACATCGTGTCGCCTGAGGTGACCGACACAAAAGTGGGGCCCGGGGGGCCGCCGGCCCCCGGGGGGGGGCGAAGTATG
>CAYSKU010000046.1:11655-13484 GCA_964431775.1 uncultured Ruminococcus sp.
GCGGTGACCGACACAAAAGTGCGCCGATGGGGACATCGGCGCACTTGGGGGACGATAATTTAGGCTTACGCCATTGTAGCTTTATGTAGACCTAACTCAGCTTCTCTTCTTGGAAAGTGCGTAGCCGGCAGCGGATACTGCTGCTGCGATAGCTGCAACGATACCAAGGTCGAACGTAGCAGGAGCCTCTGCCGGAGCTTCAACAGTCTCCTCAGCCGGTGCTTCAACTACTTCCTCTGCGGGAGCCTCAACGACTTCCTCAGCCGGAGCTTCCTCTACAGGAGCTTCTTCAACGGGAGCTTCTTCAACAGGAGCTTCCTCTGCAACGGGCTCTTCTGCTACCGGAGCTTCTGCTGCTGCGGCTGCTGCCGGTGCGCCATAGAACGCTATCTCTGCAACGTCGCCGTGCTGAGTACCGTCACTTGCATAACGGAACATCGTGTAGCCGTTGGTGTCGGTGATGGTCTTGGAGATCCAAGTCTGCTCGGAACCCTCTGCGAGAACGTCATCAACAGTGTACTTTGCGAGAGTAGTCCATGCAATACCGTCGTTGGAGCCCTGGATGGTAGCACCCTCGGTTCTCGGATAGTTAGCTTCTCTCGGGATGATCTTTACCTCGGTAAGAGCGTAAGGCTCGGAGGTCTGGATACCGGTGAAGCACTTCGGACCTGCGACCTTAGGATCGTAGAAGGTAGTGAGGTCGCCGTCAAACGCACAAGCGTAGGAAGAGGTATCAGCGTATGCACCGCCGCCGCCGATAACAGTACCTTCGATAGAGCCGTCGGTAACTACTGCGGCAGTACCGGTGTTCTCAACTTCCTCGTAGAAGTTGTCGATATCGGAGATAAGAACGGTGGTGGTCATGTCAGCCGTTACCTCGGTAGCCGGAGCGGGATTACCGTAGAGCTCGATGTCAGCGGTGTCACCGTGAACGCCCTCAAGGTTTACGTAACGGTAGTACTGGTAAGAGCCGGAGCCTACCCAATAGGTAGAGAAGTCGGGCTGCTCGATGCCGTAATCGGAGTAGTATGCAACGTAGTCAGCGTTGGTGGTGGGAGTGAAGCAGTGGTAGTCATAGCCTGCCGGAGCTTCGGCAACACCGGTAACGTATACGATGTCTACCCAGTTCTCACCGTCGTTAGAACCCTGAACAGCCGCACCTACCAGACGAGAGAGCCAAGACTCACGAGGCATGATACGTACCTCGGTAAGCTCATACGCCTGATCGAGGATCATACCGCACCATGAATTGGGGGTAGCTTCGTAGGGGTCGAAATAGGTAGAGGTGTCACCGTCAAACGCCTTTGCGGCATTTGCGGTACCGTTCTCCCAGCAGTGAGACGTGCCGTTGTAGCCGGCGATGATAGTTCCCTTAAGGAGCTGACCGCTCGTACATTCAGCCCAGTCCCAGTCGAGAGAGCCCGGATACATATCACCGTAAGCGTCGCCGTAGTTATCGGGATCGACTTCCTCGATAGCCACGTAGTCTACATCCTTTTCCCATGCCATCGTAGCGACGGACATACCTGCGACCAGGAGTGCGGAAAAGATGAGAGCAAGTGTTTTCTTCATAATTTCCTCCTAAAATTAGCACAATGCAGACCAAATATCCACTCGTGCATTATTTTCGCTTATAATTATATCACTCTTCTTTTCAGATTTCAATACATATTCGCAATATTTTTTGTATAAAAAATAATTAAGTCTATTAAAAAATTCCATATGGGCAGCCTGAGGCTGCAAACAGGCACGGCATCCGTGAAGCCGTAGCTGTACGATATCCCACGACAATATTATTTGTGCAGATCCGGTCTGCTGACGGCTCGTCC
>CAYSKU010000047.1:0-13463 GCA_964431775.1 uncultured Ruminococcus sp.
GAGCATTTTGTGCGTGACCTTTTCGGGATAGGTACGCGAACGCTCATCAAAAAGGAGCGTGACTTCATCTCGGGCTGGGTCGATAAGTACGGCTTCGACCGTGACATGATCCGTGCCGCCTACGAGGTGACGGTCGAGAAGACGAGAGAGCCTAACATGAACTACGCAAACGCCGTTCTCGAGAACTGGTACGCCGCAGGACTAAAGACCGTCGAGGAGGTAAGGAGCGCGGAGGCACAGCGTCAGTCGAGCAGACAGAAGGACGTCCCCTCGGGGACGAGCTTCTCGACCGACAGCTTCTTTGAGGCGGCTATACAACGCTCCTACAGTGATTACGGAGCGGACGACACCCAAAAGCAGCAGTGAGAGCTTTGTAGGTATATCTGCCCAAAAGGGCTTCGCGAGCGTTCCCCATTTCTGAAAATACAGCCGTCGCAGGAGGAAGATAATGAGTCGAAGTGATAATATACGTGCCGCAAAGCAGCGGATATCCGAGAACCGCGCAAACGCCATCGGGATATACGAGCGTCATATCGCGGAGGTCTCCGCACGTATCCCCGAATTTCGTGAGATCGACAGACAGCTCTCGGGCATCGGCTTGAAGGTACTCTCGGCTTCCGCTTCGCCGAACGCGGAAAGGAGCATAGAGGCAGTTCACGCGGAATACGATGCTCTTGCGGATCGAAAGCGTCAGCTCCTCGCGGAGTACGGCTATCCGTCAGACTATTGTGACATAAAATACCACTGTCCGAAATGCTCGGACACCGGCTACGTTGACGTAAATATATGCGAATGTCTCCGAAAGGAGCTGATAGTCGCTTCACTTGAAGCCTCCGGTCTCTATTCGCTCGTCGAAACGCAATCTTTTCAAACTTTTTCTCTTGACTATTACGAAAAAGATGATAAAATAATAATGAAGCAGAACGCGCTCCGTCTCTGGAGCTTTGCGAACAACTTCGTTTCCGGAAAGTCCGAGAGCTTCCTCTTTATCGGCGCGACCGGACTTGGCAAAACGCACCTCTCCTCCGCCGTCGCACGTGTGCTGATCGAGCGCGGCGAATACGTCGTCTACGAATCCGCGATCACGCTCTTCGCCGACTTCGAGGCAAAACGCTTCGGTACGAACAGCTATAACAGTGAGACCGGAGACGATGTCGAACGCTACACGGACTGCGACCTGCTGATAATAGACGACCTCGGCTGTGAGGTCACGAACAGCTTCACGCTGTCATGTCTGTATAACATAATAAATACTCGCCTGATGCGGCACGGCTCGACCATAATAAACACGAACCTGTCTCAGGCGGAGCTTCGCAAACGCTACTCCGACCGTATCATAAGCCGCATACTCGGCGAATATATCCCCCTCAACTTCCGCGGACTTGACGTTCGTGAGCAGAAGATACGGCGGGGGCTTTAGGCAGATACAGTCAACGCAAAATTATTTTCCATATAAAGGAGACATAACAAATGAAAATCGGCGCAATGGTAGAATCCTTCCGTCTCGGCTTCCGCGGCGGCGTAGAGAAGGCAGCTTCTCTCGGTATCGAAGGTCTTCAGGCATACGCTACCACGGGAAGTGAGCTTTCCGTTGAGAACATGACCGAGGCTAAGATCCGCGAGACTCTCGACATCGTAAAGTCAAACGGTCTCGTATTCTCCGCTCTCTGCGGCGACTTCGGTCACGGCTTCATGGATCCCGAGAACAACAAGATATATATTGAAAAGTCCAAGAGAGTCCTCGACCTTGCAAAGAAGCTCGAGTGCAACGTAGTTACCACTCACATCGGTACCGGTCCCGAGGAGGAGAACGAGACCAAGGAGATCATGCGTAAGGCTTGCCGTGAGCTTGCAGAGTACGCAGACTCCGTAGGTGCGGCATTCGCAGTCGAAACAGGTCCGGAACCGGGTAAGGTACTCGGCGAATTCCTCGATTCCCTCGGTGCAGGCGGCGTTCGCGTAAACTTCGACCCCGCTAACCTCGTTATGTGCGTGGACGACCGTCCGGAGAACGCACTCAAGTACATCGGCAAGTACGTAGTTCACACCCACGCAAAGGACGGTATCATGCTCAAGAAGAAGGTCGACGAGGCTCTCGAGATCGGTGACGAGGCTAAGCAGCACAAGGCTCTCCTCGAAATGGGTCACAAGTACCTCGAGCTTCCCCTCGGCGACGGTGACGTAAACTTCGACGTATACCTCCCCGCACTCGCAGAGACCGGCTACAACGGCTTCCTTACCATCGAGCGTGAGGTCGGCGGCAACCCCGTAGCCGACATCGAGCTTGCAGTAAACTTCCTGCGCGAAAAGATAGCAAAGTTCGACCTCAAGTAATTTCCGAAACGGAGCCTACGCCAAATGAAGCTTCTTATAGCGTCCGACCTGCACGGCTCGGCATACTACACCGCACTCGCACTCGACTTCTACCGAAGGAGCGGTGCAGAGCGTCTTCTGCTCCTCGGTGATATCCTCTATCACGGTCCGAGAAACGACCTTCCGCGTGATTACGCACCGAAGAAGGTCGCGGCGATGCTGAACGAGCTTGCGGAGCATATAGTCTGCGTTCGCGGCAACTGCGAAGCCGAGGTAGATTCGCTGATGCTCGACTTCCCCCCGACCTCCGACTACGCCGTCGTCATCGACGGTCAGACGACGATGTACCTCTCACACGGTCATCGCGCAGAGCCGAGGCTTCCGCAGGGGAGCGTATACCTGACAGGTCACACGCACGTTCCGCACGACTTTACAAAGGACGGAGTTCGATATCTGAACCCCGGCTCGGTCTCCATCCCGAAGAACGGCAGTCTCCACAGTGTAATGCTGTACGAAAACGGCACGTTCAGCCGCTACGATATCGAGACCGGCGCGGAATATTCCATATAAACTCGACCCCTGACTGTATCAATATACGGTCGGGGGTATTTTTATGCGGCGGATGACGTTCACATTTTGTTTACAAATGTATTTTCTCAAAGTTCTTGTCTTTTTTCATTTTTATGGTATAATAAACACAAAAATAGATTTAATTCTACCTTTTTGACACGTGTATATAATAAGTATATAAAATTATTTTCATCCATTAGTGGCGAATAGATAAAATATATTTTATTTCAGCACATGATCACATTGTTTAGGATGGTTTTCTATGATAAGTGTAGTTATGCCTGTATACAATACAGAGTTGTACTTAAATAGGGCTTTAAAGAGCGTACTTCAACAGACATACGATGATATAGAGATCGTTTTGATCAATGATGGTTCTACAGACGGAAGCGATACTATCTGTAAGTACTTTTCAAAAAAATATGATAATATCAAATACTATTCGATCGATAATTGCGGTGTAGCCGGTGCGCGTAATTACGGTATAGAACACGCTACAGGAGAATATATCGGGTTTGTTGATAGCGACGATCAGATCGAAAATGATATGTTCGAAAAGCTTCTGCTTGCCCTTGAAGAATGTGATGCTGATATAGCCGCGTGCGCTTATGATAAGATAACCGCACAAGGTAAAACATTGTTTTCGCTTAAATATCACAAGAACAAAGAACGCCATGTGATCGACAGTTATAATGTCAATATGGCATATATACTAACATACGGAACGGACATACTTCCAAACAAATTATTCAAAAAAGAAATTTTCAGTAATTTTCGACTTTCCGACGGAAAAACGTATGAAGACATCATGGCTATTCCGGAATTAGTGAAGTCCGCAAAAAGAATAGTACATATAAACGATGTTTTATACCATTATATTTTACGTTCTGATAATATCACCTCAGACTCCTCAATAGATAATATTCGTTCTTTTCTTAATGCAAAGAAGCAACGCTTTGAGAGCGTAAAAGGTAACCGACTCCTTGAGATCATTGCCGCTGTATCACTATTGAAGAGCGTTATTGATTCAAAGGATATTTTACTCACGGACAAAGAATACCTTAATGAGCTTATTTCAAGCATGAAGTCGTACTTCATTTGTTTAGATCAAAGTGATGCTCAGATATTATCTGAACTGACAACAAAAATTTGATCGATAAATTCTGTCAAACAGCTTGTTCTACATTTAACTATATTATCATAAATGAGCAAGTGCATTTATGATCGGTATAAATTTTATAGAAAGGAGAAAAAACATGGATATTTTTGATATCGGCATCATATCCTTTGATATCGGTGGGTTCGATGGGGATATTTCGGATCTCCTAGCCAAAAAGAACGATAGTTGCCCTAATAGTGCATGTGGTGGCACTGTCAATTCATCATGTATCAACAACCACAATAGATGCATGGGTTCATCAAACGGTAGTTGTCGCGGAGACAACGACACAAATGCTTGTGCTTGATTTTTGCTAATGTACAGGCAGAGAAGACCTCCTCTCTTTGTATCTTCTCTGCCGCGTATATTACGAGGTGAAAGATGGCTCTAAAGTTAAGTAAGTTTGTTCACGTAAACAAACAGGACAATTATACAGCATTATTTAACTACTTAAATTCCAGATTAGTCATGATCACAAATTCGACTGATATAGATCTATTTAATAATTTCTCAATGACAGGTACAGAATACGATACAGCCTTATTTGAGAATTTGAAAAGGTATGATATGATAGTCGATGACGAATTTGACGAAGATCTAATGCTGAATTACGCAATGAACAGGTATTTGTACAATGGCAAAAGTTTAGAGATCACGTTGATCCCGGGGCAGGCGTGTAATTTTAGATGTTTATACTGCTACGAAGAAAACGATCCTCCTAAGATCACTCAGGAAACACTTGCCGGAACGACCAATTTTATAAAGAATATGGTTGACGAGTATAGATTTAAAGAGGTCAAAATTTTTTGGTTTGGTGGAGAACCCACACTGTATAAAGATCTGATCATCGACTATATGAATGACCTAAAAAATGAATTTCCGGACATTCGTATATCAGGAAATATGACTACCAACGGTTATCTGCTTGACAAGCAAAGCTTTTGCGACTTTTATGAGGTCGGCATTGATACCTATCAGATAACATTAGATTGTTTTGCTGAGACACACGATATGCTCAGACCTCTGAAAACAGGAGGAAAAACTTGGCACACGATCGACAATAATCTAGAGGAGATCGCTTCTCTCAGTCAGAAATTCAAGATCATATTGCGTATAAATTACAATGAATATATGATAGATGATATATTCCGATTTATGGATCATATAGCTCGTAAATATGACAAGAGATTTCTTTTGCATACACATCCGATCTTTAACGGTGATGAGAGCAAGAGCTTTTCCGATACCATGTGTGATCCATCTATGGAACTGTACTTTAGAGAGGCTATCATAGATTATGTCGTAGATAATGAAATATTAAGCGATATACCGCTCATATTAACATCGTTTGGCAGTCAAGTATGCTATGCCGCTAAACCTAATAGTTATGTGATCGATGAAAAAGGAATTATTCGTAAATGCACGATAGCTCTTGATAAGGAATTCAACGAGGTTGGCAAAATACAGGATGCGGATAATTATTCTGTTAATTTATATCGCTTATCAAAATGGACAGAATCAAGAATAAGTACCCAAAAATGTTTTAGCTGCGAGTGTAGACCTGCCTGTGGCGGAACAGCAGGATGTCCGAAAATCTTTTTTTCTGATGATCCAAATTGCGGCTTCAATAGACATTTAGCAAATTATTACATCGATAGACTTTCCGAACATTTATATTCAAAAAGGGTGGTGACTCTAACTTGAATGACAACAAAAGAAATTGGCGCGACACACTGCGTCACGCCGTCAAGGTATACCGTGAGGGCTGGCGGATCGCCCCGGGACTCCTTTCGTTCCACCTCTGCAATATGCTCGTGTTTAACACGATACTGGCATATGTGGTCATATATATAAATCGTTCGATAACGGCTGCCGTTACCGAGAAAAGTAATGTCGGGCTTGCGATCGGCTGTATCATCGCTCTGTTCGTTATGGCGATATCGACAAGGCTTTTACAGATCCTGAATAAGGTCATAAACACTAAGATCTCCCTCTCCTTTCGTCTGAATGACGAGAACCGCATATTTGAAAAGGCCGGACGAGTAAAATACGAGCTTCTCGAGGCTCCGTCATATTACGAAGCCTTTTCCATGGTAAATGCGAACGTCTCGGACTCTATCCTGCAATTTGTCAAGGATCTCCACGAAGCCGTCATTTGTGCCGTAAACTCAGTGATAAGCATATGTATACTCGTGTCACACCATGCGTGGTTCGCTATACTGCTCCTGCTCCTTGAGATACCGTTCGCCGCACTGAATCTGAGATACTACGAAGCTCAGATAAAGTTTCGCCGCAAGGATGCGCCGAAGCGCAGACGTCTCAAGGTGCTGAACTCCCTGTTCTCGAAAAAGGAGACCGTCATCGACATAAAGCTGAACGGCTCGGAGGACTTCATCCTCGACAAGCTGAACGATGAGCATATGAAGCTCTACGATTCGCTCTGCAAAAAGAACAAGCTGAAGATACTCACCGACAGTATCACGGACGTATATCAGGATATCAGAGGGGTCGTGCTCCTCCTGTTCTATCTCGTTCGCGTGCTCGGAGGACATATCACCATCGCGGACTATACTCTCACGATGAGTCTTCTCGAAAAGGCGTCGGACGATATCAAGGAGCCTGTGAACTACTTCGGTATCCTCCTCGACGATCTGCAATATGTCAGCGATTATTACGACTTCATCGACCTCGAGGAGGAGCGTGTGGGTAAGGAGGGTGTACGTCTGCCCGAGAACACCACCGCTCCGTGCGACATCGAGCTTTCCGACTTCTCGTTCTCCTACCCCGAGAGCGACAGTGTCGTTCTCGACGGCATAGACCTGAAGATCGGCGCAGGTGAGGTCATCGCCCTCGTCGGAGAGAACGGCGCAGGTAAGACCACGCTTGTAAAGAACATACTCGGTCTGTACGAGACCTACGGCGGCAAAATGTCGATCGGCGGTATCGATTACCGTGACCTTTCCGCACGTGACGTATACGACCGCTTCTCCGTAGTCATGCAGGACTACATGAAGTATCCGTTCACCATACGTGACAACATCACGATATCAGAGAGTACCTCCGGCGCACGTGACGACCGTACCCTTGATGAGCTGATGAGCCGTGTTGACGGCTCGGGCATAGTCTCGGGAACGCCCTCCGGCTACGACACGTACCTCTCGAAGGAGACCGACGAGAACGCCACAGACCTTTCCGAGGGACAGTGGCAGAAGCTCATGCTCGCCCGCGCCCTCTACCGTGACCGCGGTATAATGATCTTCGACGAGCCGACCGCGTCTCTCGACCCGATAGCGGAGGAGACGTTCTATCGTAACATCATCGATAACGCGAACGGACGTACCGTCATCATAGTCACGCACCGTCTCGCCTGCACTGCCGCCGCCGACCGTATCGTCGTCCTGCAAAAGGGACATATCGCGGAGCTTGGCACTCACGCGGAGCTGATGCGGAAGGACGGCATATACGCAAAGATGTACCACACGCAGGCTGACGGATATTCCGCAGGACAAGCGACGACCGAGGAGGTGGAGACCCTTGCTTAAGCGTATAGGATATATTTTCAGACTCGAATGGAGGTACGCACGTCTGGCGTTCCTTTGGAACATAGTCGAGCAGGCACTGACGCTCCTTACCTCTGTTGCGATACCGTATCTCACGAAGCTCATGATAGACACGGCACTGACAGGGGATACCTCGCAGCTGCCGCGTCTCATCACCCTTGCACTTTTCGCACTTCTGATAAACGTAGGTCATTCGGTCATATACAGTGTGACAGTATACTATCGTATGGACTATGTCGAGGTACGCGACATACAGCTGAAGCACGACCTATCGAAGAAGATACTTCGCATAAGTCCGGAATGCTTCGAGACCCCCGAGATATACGACGTATATAGCAGAGTTACGGAATACAGTCTGAAGGACATACACGGTGCGTTCTGCACTCTGCTGGACTTCGGCTTTAGGATAGCGACTATCGTTTCCGTCTCGGCGATCATGGTCGCGTACAGTCCGATAATATCGCTCGTGTACGTTATCGCGTACATACCTCTGTTTCTGATAAAGCTGAGCTTTCAGAAGAAGCTCAGCAAGTTCAAGCTCGACACGACAGCCGACAACCGCAAAAAGGATGCGATATTCGACTTCGTACACGACAAAAAGGCTGTTGCGGAGCTGAAGCTGTTCGGTGCGTTCCCGTTCGTCATCTCGCGCAGAAACGAGATAACGAAGAGGTTGAAGAATGAGTACATAGCTCTGGAGGCAAAGAACGAGACCAAGCAGGCGTTAGTCGAGATAATACCGGAGCTTGTGTACTACACGTCCTACATAGTCTACGCTGTTGCGGTGACGGCAGGGAGCATCACGTTCGGTGATCTGTCGTTCCTCGTTACGGCGATGAAGAGCTACAGCTCGTCGATATCGAGTGTCAGCATGATGCTGACGAGCCAGATGAAGAACATATACATGGTCGATCGTCTGATAGAGCTGTACGATCTGCCGGAGGAGAGACCGTCCGTCAAGTCAGAGGGGGAGGTCTTCGAGAGCCTGTCTCTCGAGAACGTCACGTTCACCTACCCGGGCAACACCGAGCCTACACTTCACGGTATCGACTTTAAGCTGCGTCGCGGAGAGAAGGTAGCGATAGTCGGGTACAACGGCTCGGGAAAGACGACTACCGTAAAGCTGCTGCTCGGTCTGTTCGACTCCTACTCCGGCACGTACCGCATAAACGGCAAGGATGTAAAAACGCTCGGTCAAACGGACGTCTACGACACATTTGGTGTCGGTATGCAGGACTATCAGAAATATCCGTTCTCGATACGTGAGAACATCGAGATATCTGACAGTGGCGTACACAACGAGGAGAGCTTTGAGAGAGCGGTCGCACTTTCGGGTGTAGACAGCTTTGCGCCGGAGCTCACGCACGGCTACGACACGAGTCTTGACAAGACCTACGATGAGGAAGCAACGGAGCTGTCCGAGGGACAGTGGCACAGGCTCATACTCGCACGTGCCGTATACCGTTCGCACGACATAACGGTCTTTGACGAGCCGACCGCGTCTCTCGACCCGATAGCGGAATACGAGTTCGTGCGCGACATGAAGAGCTGTCTGTCCGACCGTACCGTAATAATGGTAACGCACCGTCTGTCGAGTGTCGTGGACTTCGACCGAGTCGTGGTACTGCGTGACGGCAGGATCGTCGGTGACGGTTCGCACGAGGAGCTGATGCGCGACTGTGACACGTACCGTGAGATGTTCGACACCCAAGCCTCACGATATCAGCAGGTCGGCTGAGGCAGCCTGAGGCTGCACACAAACATCGGCGGTCGTAAAGTCGAGGTCGTAGGAGATCCCACGAGGGTGGAGTTTGTACAGATCTGGTATGCTGACATTTTGTCTTGTGCAAACTGCACGTAAAGGAAAAAGGAAGACATCGGCTTTATTTCAGCGGAATAGTAGAGCGATACCACAATAGTATAGCAGAAACGAGCCGCCGCCGGTCTGCATAGAACACAAAAAACAGGCGTACCCTAATGAGTACGCCTGTTTTCATTTATCGGGATATCACTCAGCTACAGCAGGAGCAATTGAGGATCGCCAGAAGAAGGACGATCACGATTATCCAGACGATGGTATCGTTTTCGAAAATGTTGCAGAAGCATCCCATGATATTGACCTCCGGAGCTTTCATT
Organism: uncultured Ruminococcus sp.; assembly: GCA_964431775.1. GTDB lineage: Bacteria > Bacillota > Clostridia > Oscillospirales > CAG-272 > UMGS1696. The sequence continues at coordinate 9,739 of CAYSKU010000047.1, forward strand.
TCGTTTGATTCGGAGCGGTTGTTTACCGCTCTGATATCATATTATGCCGAGACACGAAATGTGTTCCGAAAAACGGTCGTCATTTCAGCTCGAGATGCTCGCAGGATAAAAATTCGTTTGCCGCCGTAAGGCTGTTCGTCGGTACGTCAAGGTGATCGCCGCACTGCTTGCACCTTACGGTGAGGTGGTCGTCCTTTATCTCAACGTCATAGTCGCCGCCGTCCGGACAGTGACACGTTATATTTCCCTCGTCTGCCAGATCGTGTATGACGTACATGACGATATCGAGCACCTGCGGGTCGGTAAGCTCGGGTCTCTCCTCATCATGGTCAACGCTGTTTAAGAACGTCTCAACGTCAACGTCCGCTTCGTCAAGCATACTGAGAAGCTCCTTTTCCGATTCCTCCATAGCCTTTGAGACACTGTCCTGTCGTCCGATGAAGCATATGTCCATGCCCGAGTAGCTGCACGGCAGTGTGAACAGCTCACGGTCGAAGAACATCTGCGCGGACATAACATAGCTGTGCGGTGTCGGACAAAGGAGACACGGTACGTTCAGACGTACCTTTTTGTCCTTCGTGTATATTATCTCGAGCTGAGAGCCGCCGCACGGACATTTCAGACGTATCATGTCGGCGGTCAGCGCGAATATGCCGACCATGCTCATAACGCTCGCGCCGCATTCGGGACAACGGTATGCGACGGTGGTTTCTTTTCGATCAAGGATCATTCGTATCTTTTCGGAGAACACACGGTCGTCTCGACAGTCTCCTCTCCGAACCCCTTTCCGTATTCCATTCCATAGGTTGGTTCTTTATCTGTACGTGAATATTATAGCACCGTTTGGGACAAAATGCAAGCATTTGTGACGGTTCGCGAACCGACTTGTTGATTTACACCGTCCGTTGTGCTATACTATTCCGAGATAACTGAGATATCGTTTTTTGCGGAGGTGTTACCTATGAGATCGGAGGTTGCCGGAGTCGTCATAATGACCGTCACGGAGCTTTCCGCCTATGCGTTCAGGCGCGAAGACCAAAACGTCCTTACGAAACGCTACGGCTTTACCAAGACCACGTCGGGCGCAGGCTCGAACACGGAGGAGAACGTATCCGAGGTCGAGCTGTCACCAATGCGCCACGGTACCGCTCTGCACAACGTCTACGAGACAGACGCGCTCGTCTCGAGCGTTCCGGCGGTACAGAGGGAGGTGCCGCTCGAGCTGACCGTGCCGCTTGACGACCTGTCGGTCAGCGTACAGGGCTTTGCGGATATTATCTCCCTCGAGGACGATATATATACCGTTGAGGAGCTGAAGACCGTCCGCTACTTCGAGTCCTCACTGACTCCGTTCTCCGATCCCGCACATTTCGCCCAGACCTGCATATACGCCCACCTTCTCGCTGTGTCCGCAGGTCTTGCAAGCGTAAGGGTCAAGCTGACCTACCTTCGCCGCACGGACGGCGCAAGGGTCTCCTTTACCGCCACGCTTCGGCGTGAGCTTCTGGCACGTATGTTCGAGGCACTGCTCGAGCGTGCCGCCGACTTCATCCGCTTCACCGCCGAGCGTTGCTCCCTCTTTCCGCAAGAGACCTCGTCCATGCCCTTCCCCTATCGCACGATACGTGAGGGGCAGGAGGAGTTCATACGTGAGGCGTACCGCGCACTGACACATCACGAGCCGCTTCTCGTCTCCGCACCGACAGGTATCGGTAAGACAATATCCGTCCTGTATCCGGCAGTCAAGGCGGTCGGGAACGGACGTATAGACCGTATATTTTACTTTACCGCCAAAAACGTCACAGGTCTTGCCGCGCTCGATGCCGCACGTGACCTTGCCGTTCACGCTCCGCACCTCTTTGCCGTGATGCTCTGTGCAAAGGAGCAGCTCTGTCCCGAGAAAAAGCGCGATCCCTCACTGAACCTCCGCTTCCACTGCCGCTTCTGCGACAAGATCGATACAGTAGTACAGGCTGACGGTACACAAGCCTCCTACCGTGAGCGTGAGCTTGACGCCCTGTCGGCTCTCCTCCGCTCCGGAAGCACCGTCTTTACCCCAAACGACATACGTGAGACCGCGAAGCACTTCTGCGTATGTCCCTACGAGCTGTCCCTCGACCTGTCGGAATACTGCACCCTCATCGTCTGCGACTACAACTACGCCATAGACGATCAAATACGTCTGAAACGCTACTTCAAGGATGTGAAGCGAAGTACGGAGGAGCGTTATGCGTTCCTCTTCGATGAAGCGCACAACCTACCAGACCGCGCACGGAACACCTATTCGGCAGTCCTCACGACCGACACGGTGCGGGAGCTGTCGGGGCTTTGCGAAACGTTCTTTCACGAGGATGCGGAATATCAGGCGACCTCTGCGGCACTTTGCGATGCGATGCGTGAGCTTTCGGATATGTGTGTCGATAACGAATACGTCCGTCACGGTGAGGACGGAGAGGAGATAACAGGCGGCTTTTTCGAATCGGGTCAGCTTCCGCAGACCCTCATACGTGCCGTTTCCGATATGTCCTCGCTCCTGCTCCGTATCATACGTGACGGAGACGATGCCGCCGAGCTCGTGACGGAGGCTCAAAGGAAGCTCTCGAAGCTCACCTTCGCGGCAAGATACTTTGACAAACGCTTCCGTTTCTTCGCTTCACGTGACGGTGAGCGTGTCACTGCCGAGCTGCTGTGTCTCGACCCCTCGGGGATCATCCGCTCTATGACTGCCGCCGCACGCTCCGTCATAATGTTCTCCGCTACCCTCTCGCCGCTCGACTATTTTCTCGAGGTCACCGGCTTTACGGATGCCGCCTCCCTTGAGCTTGAGTCCCCCTACGAGCGTGACGACCTGTGTCTCATCGCCTACGATTCGATAAGCACGAGGTACGCAGACCGTCAACGTACCGCCGCTGAATGTGCCGAGTAGATGCGGAAACTATCTCGTCTACTTCCCTTCCTATGATTATATGAAGCGTGTGTGCCGCCTGTTCGCACGGTATATGCCCGAATGCACCATAGTCATGAAGATACCCGGGATGAGCTACCGTGAGCGCGAACGCTTCATAGGCGTCTTTCACGAACGAGCCGCGCTCAACGACGAATACACGGTCGGCTTCTGCGTACTCGGTGGGATGTTCTCGGAGGGTATCGACCTGCGCGGCGAACGTCTGATAGGCTCTGTGATCGTCGGTACAGGTATGCCGCAGCTGTCGGCGGAGCGGAACATAATGGCAGCCTACTATGACGAAAAGACGGAGCGCGGTCACGATTTCGCCTACACCTGCCCGGGTATGAACAAGGTGCTACAGGCGGCAGGACGTGTCATCCGCTCGGAGGAGGACTTCGGTATGGTGCTTCTTATAGACGACCGTCTCGGAGATCCGTCACTGAAAAGGCTGTTTCCGCGTCACTGGCGGCATATGCGCTTCACAGGTGACACGGAGTCCCTGCGTGTCATGCTCGACGAATTCTGGGAGGAGCATGACAGGGGACGTGAAACGTAAAAAAATTCCACAACTGCGATACCACATCGACTTTATGAAAGGTGTAAAACGCCGAAATTCATTTTTTTGACCGTTGCTCCTTTATTTTTTCTCGTCCGTATGATATAATAAAAAGTCGTGAGAGATTCTATATAATTATTTGTACGAAAGGAAGCTTATTGCTTTGATCAGAGAAGACCTTCGTAATGTTGCTATAATAGCGCACGTTGACCACGGAAAAAC
>CAYSKU010000048.1:0-5576 GCA_964431775.1 uncultured Ruminococcus sp.
GCCATGCCGTTCCTGCAAAAATACGATATTACTTTCTTACGACCCCCGACCATTTGGGCGCGGATACTTTTTTATTCCCTACCTCTTCGTCTTCTCGAATGCCGCGATGACCGCCTCGGTCACCGCACTGCGGAAGCCGTGCTCCTCCAGTACGCGAACGCCTGCGATCGTCGTTCCGGCAGGACTGCACACCGCATCCTTGACGACCCCGGGATGCTCCCCCGACTCAAGCATGAGCTTCGCCGTTCCGATCAGCGTCTGTAGTGCGTACCTCGTTGCGGCGTTGCGCGGAACTCCGCAGGCGACCGCACCGTCACAAAGTGCCTCCGTGAACAGGCAGACGAACGCAGGTCCGCATCCCGACAGTGCCATTCCGGCGTCGATCAGCCGCTCCGGAATAAAGTCGAGACTGCCGGACTCCGACATGAAGCTCGAAAATTCGGCAAGCTCTGCCTCCCCAACGTTGTCGGTGTGGGCGCAGAGTGTCATCGCTTCTCCGACCGATGCCGCTACGTTCGGCATTATCCGTATGATCATATAGTTGCCGCCTGAGTCGCCGCACAGCCTCTGTACCGTGTCTATGGTAACACCTGCCATTATGGAGACGAGTATCGGGGAGTCGCCCGAGCTCTGACGTGCCGCGAGGGTCGGTGCGATGGCGCGAAGGCTCTCCTCTGCCGCCTGCGGCTTCATGCACAGAAAGACGTAACGACAGCTTTCCGCAACGTCCGCGCTCGTTCCCGAGGCACAGCCGTAGCGCAGTACTGCGGCTTCGACCTTACCTTTGTCGAGGTCGCACACCATTATATCATCGTGAAGCCTTTTCGAGACGGCGGCAAGAAGTGCGCCGCCCATGCTCCCGATACCGATAAATCCTACAGTATACATATATCCTTCCTCTGACTAACGTATCTGTCCGCTTCCGCGAACGATGTATTTGTACGTACACAGCTCACGAAGTCCCATCGGACCGCGTGCGTGCAGCTTTTGTGTTGATATGCCCATCTCACAGCCGAGACCGAATTCGCCTCCGTCCGTGAAGCGTGTGCTTGCGTTCACGTAGACTGCCGCGCTGTCGATAAGGCGCACGAAGCGTTCTGCGACTGCCTCGTCCTCGGTGATCACCGCTTCACTATGGTGTGTGGAATGTGCGGCAATGTGAGCTATAGCTTCGTCTGCCGAGTCAACGGCGTGAACGGCGAGGATGTAATCGAGAAATTCCGTGTCAAAGTCCTCGTCGGTAGCAGGAGTACCGTCGATCAGGGAGGCGCAGTAGCTGTCAAGACGAAGCTCGACCGGGGGCTTACCCTCATTTTCGCGCTTTTCCACAAGTACCTCACGAAGTCTCGGAAGCAGACGTGCCGCGATCCCCTTATGTATAAGGCAGACCTCTGCCGCATTGCAGACGGAGGGACGGCTCGTTTTTGCGTTCTCGATGACGTGAAGTGCCATATCTATATCCGCGCTCTCATCGATATAGAGGTGACATATACCGGTGCCTGTCTCGATGCACGGCACCTTAGCGTTCTCCGTGCAGGTACGTATCAGCCCCTTACCGCCACGCGGTATCAGCAGATCGACGAGACCGACACCGTTCATAAGGTCTATCGAGCTCTGTCTGGTAACGTCCTCGACCTGACCGATCAGAGCCTCGGGGTAGCCGACGTCCGTGCAGCCGTGTCTGAGTGCGCGGACGATAGCGGAGGAGGAGAGGAACGCATCTCTGCCGGAGCGAAGTATGACCGCGTTACCGGACTTTATGCAAAGTGCGGCGGCATCGGAGGTGACGTTCGGGCGGCTCTAGTATATCACGGCGATACCGCCGAGGGGAACGCTGTTCTTCTTTATAGTGAGACCGTTCGGTCTCGTTATATCTTCGATGACCTCCCAAGCCGGGTCGGGGAGTGAGACGAGGGTACGTATACCTTCAGCCATACCGCGTATACGTTCGCGGTCGAGACGAAGTCTGTCGAGCATGACGGGGGAGAGGTGAGCCTCTGCGGCGCGGACATCCTCGGCGTTTGCGGAGAGGATATCGTCCGCTTCCGCGAGGAGGTGGTCTGCCATAGCGAGGAGGATCTGATCCTTATCCTCGGTAGGTGCGGTCATGATGGTCGAGCGCACGGCGGCGGTCTCCTGCATGACGGAAAGTGTAGTTTTCATTATCGTTCCTCCGATCGGTCATTTTTTACCGATGAAGCGAGTACAGATCGCATCACCGTCAAGTATATCGTAAAGTATGCGCGGCTCCTTGCCGTTTGCGATGACCATATCACAGCCTGCATCCATGACGCGGACGGCGGCATTCAGCTTTGTGAGCATACCGCCCGTACCTATAGCCGAGCCGCTGCCGCCTGCCGAGGCGAGCATATCGGGGGTTATCTCCGCGACTGTCGGGATCATTTTTGCATCGGGTTCGACACGCGGATCGGCGGTATAGAGACCGTCTATATCGGATAGCAGTATGAGCAGATCGGCGCGGCACTGTATCGCGACTATGGAGGCGAGTGTATCGTTATCGCCGATGACGATCTCGTCTGTTGCGACGGTGTCGTTCTCGTTGACTATCGGGAGGACGGAGAGCCTTAGCAGATGCTCCATGGTATTGACGAAATTACCGCGCCGCTGTTCGTCATGTACGTCACTGCCGTTCAGGAGTATCTGCGCGACTGTGTGGTTATATTCGGAGAAGAGCTTATCGTAGGTATACATAAGCTCACACTGACCGACCGCCGCCGCCGCCTGTTTTTCGGGGAGAGACCTTGGACGTTCACGGAGGTGGAGCTTTCCCATTCCCATACCGATAGCACCGGAGGAGACGAGGACGACCTCGTTTCCGGCATTTTTTATATCTGCAAGCACCTTACAGAGTTCTTCCATATGTCTTATATTGAGCTGTCCGGTCGGGTGAGCGAGGGTAGAGGTCCCGACTTTGACGACGATACGCATAACACGATCCCTTTCCTGTTATAATAAAATTCGATTACCTGTAATTATACTTCTCTGTAACGGATAATGCAATAGGGAGAAGAAAGATTTTTTGGGCGGTCGGCTGAGCCGACAGGCATGAATCGGCGTTAGTTCAGTTTGGGTTGGAAGATATCCCACGAGGCGGCTGAGCCGCCACGCCGCCGATCTGCAAAAGATAAAATGTCATAAAAAACACTTGATTTTTTGCTTCCTTTGTATTACAATATTTCTGTTGAAAATTCTTCCGTAAGCTAGGCGTTGTTTGAAAAAGAAGGAGATATGTACAGGAGCGAGAGAGCTTTGTGATAGACGAAGAATTTTTCCGCAGGAATACTTCGTATTTCAAGGGAAAATTCTGAAGTATAGCGCAAAAAGCTCCGCTATTTGTGCGTATTGACTTTTTTCAAACACGCCCTAAAAGAAAGGTATATATATTATGGCACAGAAATTCAGAAAGATCGGTGTCCTTACCTCCGGCGGCGACGCCCCCGGTATGAACGCCGCAGTCCGCGCCGTTACCAGAGCCGCTAACGCTCGCGGCGTACAGGTCATGGGTATCATCGGCGGCTATCGCGGTATGATCCATGACGAAATGATCGAGCTTACCAACCGTGAGGTGTCCAATAAGATAATGCTTTCCGGTACGTTCCTCTACTCCGATCGCTGCCTTGAGTTCAAGGAGGAGGAGGGTATGCAGAAGGCTATAGCTACTCTTAAGGCTCACGAGATCGACGGCGTTATCGCTATCGGCGGTGACGGTACGTTCCGCGGTGCGACAGACCTCTCTGTTCGCGGTATCCCCACCATCGGCGTTCCCGGTACTATCGATAACGATATCACAGCCTCCGATAATACCATCGGCTTCGATACCGCTATGACCACCGTCATCGAAAACGTTGACCGCCTCCGTGATACCTGTGAGTCTCACGCTCGTTGCAACGTTGTCGAGGTAATGGGTCGCGGCGCAGGTGATATCACCCTTAATACCGCTATCGCTTCCGGCGCAGTTGCGGCAGTTATCCCCGAAGCTCCGTTTGACGAGGAGGCCTGCATCAACAAGATCATCCGTCTTCGCCGTGAGGGCAAGAGAGGCTTCCTGATCATCGTTTCCGAAGCCTTCCCGACCCTCGGTGAGGAGCTTGCAAAGAAGATCACCGCGATCACCAAGGAGCTTTCCGAAAAGGAAGGCAACGACCGTCTGTGGGTAGAATCCAAGTTCTGCCGTCTCGCACATACCGTTCGCGGCGGTGCGCCGACTCTCTCCGACCGTCTTCTCGCTACAAAGATGGGCGTTCGCGCAGTTGACGAGCTTCTCGCAGGTAACTCCGACCTTATCGTTGTAGAACGTGCCGGTGAGATCACGACCTGCGGCATCCGTTGGTCTCAGGTACTCGACCGTATGTACAAGGGAACTCTCAAGCCGGGTATGACCGATGCTTATACCGCAGAGCAGCTTGCGGAGATGGAAGCGTTCATCGCCGAAAAGAAGGCTACCTTCGAGCGTACCTACGCAATGCTCAACGAGCTGGCTGACTGATCGTTGTAAAAAAATCGAACATTTTTAGGGGGAGACTGTCAAAGCCTCCCCCTTTGCGTATTCTTTGAATGAACAAATTGTGAAGACGGATGTATCACACCACGCGGACGGTCCTCCGGCGTGATACGTTCGAGCTCGACAGATCATATGAAACACATTGATGATATACGTGCCGCATTTCGCACGATCGGACGGCTCGGCGGTGTTGCCGGCTTCGGTATGGCGATCGTAACGCCTCTCGTAGCCTGCATCGTTGTCGCCGTACTGCTCAGAGAACGCTACGCCCTCGGCGAATGGGTCATCGTCACTGCGATACTCGTCGGACTTATAAGCTCGTTCTGCGGCGCGTACAGAAGGACACGTGCGTTCCTTGAGGAGGAGAAACGGCGCGACTCGGCACGGCGTGAGCCTCTTATGCCGCACCGTGATACCGCGGAGGAATGGCACGTCTACGATACCGATAACAATGAGGGGAGGAAAGAATGACTAAATGAAGCTTGATCCGATAGTAAAAAGGGAGACCGGCTATATGGCTCTCGGCTGTCTTGTCGGAACAGCCGTCACGGCACTGGTGTTCGTGCTTCTCGGACGGTTCGATATGTCAGTCGCGCTCGGCTGCCTGATCGGCTACGTCATGACGGTCGGAAACTTCTTCTGGATGTCGTGCGCGCTGTCACTCGCGCTTGAGGAGGAGGACGAGGTCGCAACTCAGCTAAAGATGAAGCGTTCCTACGTCCTGCGCTCCGTCATAATGCTCGTCGTGATGGGCGCGTCCATCGTGCTTGACGGAATACACTGGGTACCGGTCGTTGCGGCTGTGTTCTATCCGCGCATCATAATATTCCTGCGTGGTATCGTACAGAGCATAAAGGATCGTAACGCTCCGACTCCGCCGCCTGCACCGATCACGGAGGAGGAAGAGGACGATGAGGACGAATTCGAAAGGTTCGTCGGGGGCTTTGCGCGGACTAAAAAGCAGGGAAGCACCGCCAAAAGGGTCTCCGAGGATGAGAACTCGTCTACGGAAGGGAGGTGATATGAGTGGACAGTATCAGCATAACAGGTGCTA
>CAYSKU010000048.1:5586-13379 GCA_964431775.1 uncultured Ruminococcus sp.
TCGAGATACCGATACTCGGAGGTATACCTATCACCGAGACTCAGGTGAACTCGTGGCTCGTCATGCTCTTTATAACGATACTCTGTCTCGTTCTGACACATGACATGAAGGTACGTCCGACGAGCAAGCGGCAGCTGATCGCCGAATGGATAGTCGAAAAGGTGACGGGACTGGTACACGGCAACATGGGTGAGCGGTTCACGTACTACGCACCGTTCGTCTGCGCCATACTCGGACTGTCGGCGTTCTCTTCGCTGACCTCACTGCTCGGGATGTATCCTCCGACCGCAGACCTGAATACCATAGCCGGCTGGGCGATCCTCGTCTTCTGCATCATAACGTTTACGAAGATAAAGACTTCCGGTATCCTCGGCTACCTAAAGGGGTACACAGAGCCGTTCGCACTGTTTACTCCGTTCAATATCCTCTCGGAGCTCGGAACACCTGTTTCCATGACCTTCCGTCATTTCGGAAACATAGTTTCGGGTACGGTCATATCGACCCTCGTTTATGCCGCGCTTGCTTCGGCATCGACCCTGCTGTTCGGCTGGCTGCCGGGCTTCCTCGGTGAGATACCGTACCTACAGGTCGGTATACCTGCGATACTCTCGATATACTTTGACCTGTTCAGCTCGTGCTTGCAGGCGTTCATATTCTCGATGCTGACTATGCTCTATATCTCGAACGCCGCCGCAGAGGACTAAATGTAAAAAACAAAAAATACCGTAAGTAAAGCAACACAAAACAAAAGGAGACTATAATATGGAACTCGCAAACGCAAAGGCGATCATCATGGCAGGCTGCGCTGTAGGCGCGGGACTTTCTCTGATAGCAGGTATAGGCCCCGGTATAGGTGAGGGCTACGCGGTAGGTAAGGCGTGCGAAGCTATCGGACGTCAGCCGGAATGCAAGGGGTCTGTTACCTCGACTATGATACTCGGCTGTGCTATCGCCGAAACGACAGGTATCTACGGCTTCGTTATGGGTCTTCTCCTCATGCTCCTTGCACCCAACCTCTTCATCTCCAAGCTCTGAGGATACCACTCGGTATAAGGAGAACGGCATGAACAACGAATATCTGGAGCTGATATCGCTGAACGTGGTGCATATGCTCATCACTATAGCGAATCTGCTCATTCTAACGTTCATCGTAAAGAAGCTCCTGTTCGACCGCGTGAAAAGGGTGCTTGACGAGCGCGGACGACAGGTCGATGAGCTTTACCGTGAAGCGGAGGAGTCGAGACAGACCGCACTTCTCGAACGGAACGAATACCACGCACGTCTCGAGCAGGCAGGCGCGGAGGCTGAGGCGATGATCAAAAATGCGACCGTCCGTGCGGAGCATCGCAGTGACGAGATCATCGGCGAAGCGAACAGACGTGCGGAGGAGGCCCGCAAAAAGGCTGACGCCGACATTGCACAGGAAAAGAAGAAGGCGAAGAACGAGCTGAAGAACGAGATCTCCGAGATCTCCGTGCAGCTTGCGGAGACCATCGTCCGCCGTGAGATAAACGAGGACGACCATCGTGAGCTGATAGACTCGTTCAGCGCGCAGCTGAGAAGAACGCCCGGATCTCCGAGATGAAAGAAAAAGTTAAGGACTACGGCGCTCGGCTGTTCGACCTAGCCGTCAGTGAGGGACATGGGGAGGTGCTTCTCTCGGAGGTGCGTACACTTCGTCCTCTGATGAGCGCGGAGTACCTGCACCTGCTCACCACACCGGCTGTCCCTCGCTCCGAGCGGCTCGGACTCGTCTCCGAGGCTATGGACGGACGTGTGCATCCGTACCTTGCGAGCTTTGTAAAGCTCGTGACGGAGCGCGGCATGGCAATGTCGCTCCCCGACCTTTTTGACGAGTACGAGAGACGTTATCTCGAACGCCACGGTATCATCTCTGTGTCGGTCGAGAGCGCGGTACCGCTCACGGAGACACAGCGCGAAAGGCTCGTCTCACGTCTTGAGGCACATACCGGCAAGAGGCTCGATATGACGTATCACGTCGTACCTGAGCTGCTCGGCGGCGTTCGTCTGTCCTTTGATGACCGTCTGGCTGACGGTACGGCACGTGCCGCTCTGAAAAGGCTGTCGGATGCTCTCTCCGAGACGGTGCTGTGACGACCTCATATTAATTTTATTTGGAGAAGAACAATGGAACTTCGTCCCGAAGAAATAAGCAGTATCATAAAAGATCAAATAAAGAATTATCAAAGTCGTATCGACGAGGCGGAGACCGGGACCGTCATCCGTGTCGGAGACGGTATCGTCACGGCGTTCGGACTTGATAATTGCATGGCGAACGAGCTGGTCGAGTTCGAGGACGGCTCGTTCGGTATGGCGATGAACCTCGAGGAGAACACCGTCTCTATCGTGCTTCTGACCGATTCGCAGAGCATACGTGAGGGTTCGGTCGTTCGCCGCACGGGAAACGTTGCCTCGGTACCTGTAGGTGAAGCTATCCTCGGACGTATCGTGAACGCGCTCGGTGAGCCGATAGACGGTCGAGGACCTATCGCGGACACCGTTCGCCGTCCGATAGAGACGGAAGCCCCCGGTATAATCAAGAGAAAGAGCGTTTCCGTACCCTTACAGACCGGTATAAAGGCGATAGACGCCATGATACCGATCGGGCGCGGTCAGCGTGAGCTGATAATCGGCGACCGTCAGACCGGAAAGACCACTGTCGCGATAGATACGATACTTAATCAGCACGACAAGGACGTGCTTTGTGTCTACGTTGCGATAGGGCAGAAGAATTCGACCGTTGCGGAGATCGCCGGAACGCTCAAGCGCGCCGGAGCGGATCGCTATACGGTCATAGTCTCAGCCTCTGCTTCGGAGGCTGCACCGCTCCAGTATATAGCACCGTATTCGGGCTGTGCGATAGCGGAATACTTTATGGCACAGGGACGTGACGTTCTGATAGTCTACGACGACCTGTCAAAGCACGCCGTTGCGTACCGCGCCATGTCACTTCTCATACGTCGTCCGCCGGGACGTGAGGCGTACCCGGGAGATGTCTTCTACCTCCATTCACGTCTGCTCGAGCGTGCGGCAAGGGTCGCGCCCGAGTACGGCGGAGGCTCTATCACCGCACTTCCGATAATCGAGACACAGGCAGGTGACGTTTCGGCATACATTCCGACGAATGTCATATCGATAACGGACGGTCAGATATTCCTCGAGTCGGAGCTGTTCCATTCGGGCGTGCTTCCGGCGGTAAACCCGGGCATCTCCGTCTCACGTGTCGGAGGTAAGGCGCAGATAAAAGCCATGAAGAAGGTCTCGGGACAGCTGAAGCTCCTCTACTCACAGTACCGTGAGCTACAGACCTTCGCGCAGTTCGGCTCGGATCTCGATGCGGACACGAAGGCACGTCTGGCGCAGGGCGAGCGTATAGTCGAGGTGCTGAAGCAGGATCGCAGCGCACCGATACGTGTCGAATTGCAGGTCGCGATGATCTATGCGGTCGTAAACAACTACCTCCGTGAGATCGAGGTATCGGACGTTAAGGAATACGAGCGAGAGCTTTACGAATTCCTACCGAACCGTTACGAGGAGCTCATGCGCCGCATAGCGGAGACGGGACTTCTCACGGAGGAGGACAACGCTCTGCTCGATACCGCGCTCACGGAGTTTACGGAGAGCTTCCGTGAACGCTACCGTGAGGTCGAGTCATGAGTGCTGATATAAAGGCGATACGCGCACGTATCAAAAGTGTCGGCTCGACCAGACACATAACAAAGGCGATGGAGCTTGTCGCCTCCTCGAAGATCAAGCGTGCAACGGCGAGAACGGAGCAGTCGCGCTTCTACAGAACGGTCATGCTCGAGGCGTTTGCGAGCCTGTCCTCTGCGGACACGGTGTATTCTCGTGTGCGTGACGAGAGTCTGCCGAGGCTCTGCATCATAGTTGCCGGAGACCGAGGACTTGCCGGAGGCTACAACAACAGCATATTCCGCACGGCAGAGGCGGTGCTTCGTCCGCAGGACGTCATACTTCCGATAGGCAAACGCTCCGTTGAGCATTATGTCGGGCGTGTGAACCGTGTCATAAGTGAAGAATTTCTCTCCTGCGAGGATATGACCTCCGACGAATGCTCACGTGCGGCGTACCTGATACGTGATATGTACGACCGTGGGGAGCTTTGCGGAGTCACCCTGATCTCGACCGAATACGTCTCCGTGCTCACGCAGGAGCCGCGCATAACGCCGCTCCTGCCTCTCGGAGGGTCTTCCGACAAGGTCGAGGGAGCGTCACGGACGGTAGTGGAGTACGAGCCGTCTGCGGAGGAGGTGCTTGCCGCGCTGATACCGGAGTATATTGCGGGGGTACTTTATTCGTCCGTCTGCGAGGCGTTTACCGCCGAGCTTGCGGCACGGCGCAACGCGATGGATTCCGCAACGAAGAACGCGGACGAGATGCTTGACGAGCTTAGTCTTAAGTACAATCAGGCAAGGCAGAGCTCGATCACGCAGGAGATCACGGAGATCGTTGCAGGTGCGGATGCAGGATAATAATAATTGGAGTTTATGATATGGCAACAGAAAAAAACAACATCGGGCGCGTCACGGAGGTCAAGGGACCTGTCATAGACGTTCGCTTCGAGGAAGGGCAGCTGCCCGAGCTGTTGACGGCACTTGAGCTGGAGCTTGGAGACCGACGGCTCGTAGCCGAGGTCGCACAGCACGTCGGCGACAACGTTGTACGTTGTATCGCGATGAGCTCGACCGACGGTCTGGTGCGCGGCGCGAGAGCCGTCGATACGGGTCGTGCTATATCCGTGCCGGTCGGCAGAGAGACGCTTGGCAGGATATTCAACGTTCTCGGCGAGCCTGTGGACGAAAAGCCCGCACCGGAGAACGCGGAGCGGTGGGAGATACACCGTCCTGCCCCCTCCTACGAGGAGCAGTCCGACTCAACGGAGATACTTGAGACGGGCATCAAGGTAATAGACCTGATATGTCCCTATGCAAAGGGAGGAAAGATAGGTCTGTTCGGAGGTGCCGGAGTCGGCAAGACCGTAGTAATAATGGAGCTTATCAACAACATTGCGAAGCAGCATGGAGGCATCTCCGTCTTCACGGGTGTTGGTGAGCGCACACGAGAGGGAAACGACCTGTACAACGAGATGGCGGAGTCGGGGGTACTCGAAAAGACCGCACTCGTCTACGGTCAGATGAACGAGCCGCCGGGAGCGCGAATGAGGGTCGGACTTTCGGGACTTACGATGGCGGAGTATTTCCGTGACCGAGAGGGTCAGGACGTGCTTTTGTTCATCGACAACATATTCCGCTTTACGCAGGCAGGCTCGGAGGTATCGGCACTTCTCGGACGTATGCCGTCCGCAGTCGGGTATCAGCCGACCCTTGCGACCGAGATGGGAGCGTTACAGGAGAGGATAACCTCGACACGGAGAGGCTCTATCACGTCCGTTCAGGCGGTATACGTTCCGGCGGACGACCTGACAGACCCTGCGCCGGCGACGACGTTCGCGCACCTTGACGCAACGACCGTCCTCAGTCGAAGCATAGCCTCACAGGGCATATATCCGGCGGTCGATCCGCTCGGCTCGACGTCGCGCATACTGACGCCCGAGGTAGTCGGTGAGGAGCATTACCGAGTTGCGAGGGAGGTACAGCGTGTACTACAGCGTTACGGTGAGCTACAGGACATAATCGCGATCATGGGTATGGACGAGCTGTCGGAGGAAGACAAGCTGACCGTATCGAGAGCGCGAAAGCTCAGTCGATTCCTGTCACAGCCTCTGCACGTTGCGGCGGACTTCAACGGCTTCCCGGGAAAATACGTTCCGATCAAGGAGACCGTGCGCGGCTTCCGTGCGATACTTGACGGTGAATGTGACGCGCTTCCCGAGAGTGCGTTCCTGTTTGTCGGCGGTATAGATGAGGTATTTGAGAAAGCGAAGAACGGATGACGGAGGTAAGCTATGAAGACCTTCAAGCTACAGATCGCCGCTCCTGACGGTATGCGTTACGACGGAGAGGCGGTACAGCTGTCCGTTCGCGGTATCGAGGGGGAGCTTGCGGTCATGGCAGGACATATACCGTTCGTGACTGCACTTCGTTCGGGAGAATGCCGCATCTACACGGACGGTGAACACATACGTTACGCGACCTGCTCCGGCGGTATGCTCGTCGTCTCCGCAGACGTTGTACGTCTCGTCTCCTCAGACTTCACATTTGCAGACTAAGGGCGGCTGAGCCGCCGGACAGGCATCGGGGCGGCTGAGCCGCCGAACAGTCATCGGCGTTAGTTCAGTCGAGACCGAAAGAGATCCCACGACAATGTAATTTGTGCAAATTTGGTCTGCTGACGGCTTGTCCTGTGCAGACTGCACGTTTTTTAAGAGGTAGGGAACGCCGCGGCGTTCCCTACATATTTGATAAACAAGCAGTCTGCACCAATAATATTGTCGTGGGATATCTTTCGATCCAAACTGAAATAACGCCGGTTCATGCCTGTCGCCTCAGGCGACCCGATTCATGCGCGCAGCCTCAGGCTGCTCTGTAGACAAAGTCTGCACGACCTCCACCCTCGTGGGATATCGTGCATCTTCGACTGAGATAACGCCGATGACCGCTCGGCGGCTCAGCCGCCACTGAGTTTTTTCCTTGACATAACGTAAATCTATGGTATAATATTATAATGTACAGTCGGACGTGCTTCGAGCCGATATACATTACAGAAATAATATCAGAATAACAGAGAGGTGCTTTATGAATAAGTTCAGAGTTGGCGTGATCGGTCTCGGCGGACGCGGCATGGGTCATATGTACGGTATCCTTACCGAGCGTGACGATGTCATCGTGACCGCAGTATGTGACGTTTACGAGGATCGTATCGCCGCCGCACAGAAGCTCTGCAGTGAGAAAAAGGGCTGGGAGGTCGCAGGTACTACCGATCACCGTGAGCTGATCGAGCGCGAGGACGTTGACGTAGTGTTCGTCTTCTCCGCATGGGAGAACCATTTTCCGGCTGCAATATATGCAATGAACTGCGGTAAGCAGGTCGCTATCGAGGTCGGCGGCGCATACTCACTCGACGATTGCTGGGAGCTCGTTCGCGCATACGAGCGCACAGGCATCCACTGCATGATGCTCGAAAACTGCTGCTACGACCGTAACGAGATGATGGTCATGCGTATGGTACGTGAGGGCGTGTTTGGCAAGATCGTACACTGCGAGGGCGGCTATCAGCACGACCTGCGCGACGAGATCTCCATGGGTGAGGAGAACCGCCACTACAGACTCCGCAACTACCAGAACCGTTGCTGCGAGAACTACCCGACTCACGAGCTCGGTCCTATAGCTAAGATACTCGACATCAACCGCGGAAACCGTATGCTCTCCCTTTCCTCTATGGCGTCCGGTGCGTTCGGTCTGAACGACTACGCCGAAAAGAACGAAAAGGTCAACCCCGCGCTCAAGACCTACCGCTTCGCTCAGGGTGACGTTATAAAGACCAACATAAAATGCGCGAACGGTGAGCTTATCACTCTCACCCTCGACACGACACTTCCGCGCAACTATTCGAGAAACTTCACTGTACGCGGCACGAACGGCTACTTCAGCGAGAACTGCAACGCAGTATACCTCGAACACGTACACGGCGAATGGACACACGACTTCTACAATAACGTCGGTGAATATCGCGAAAAGTACGAGCATCCGGTATGGCACAAGTTCGAGATCGAGGGCGTAAAGGGCGGTCACGGCGGTATGGACTGGCTCGTGTTCGATGCATACTTCGAGGCACTTGCAAACGGTGACGTT
>CAYSKU010000049.1:0-13299 GCA_964431775.1 uncultured Ruminococcus sp.
TGAGGAATATCAGGGCAACCGTTGGGAGGTCGGCTACGCCTCCGCGATCTCCTTCATCCTCTTCCTGATCATGATCGGCTGTAACGTACTCATCTCGAAACTGATTTCTAAGTTGGGTGAATGATATGGCAAAAAAATTAAGAACAAGAAAGCATAAGGTCGTTCTGAACCGTTCGGTGGGTGGTGACGTCGGTATCACCATCGTACTCTCCATCTTCGGACTGTTCATGTTCCTTCCTATGTATTACACTGTGATCCAGGCACTCAAGCCCCTGAACGAGCTCTTCTACTTCCCGCCTCGTTTCTACGTTATCCACCCGACCTTCGATAACTTCAAGGACCTCTTCAACCTGATGAGCGACTCCTGGGTGCCGTTCTCCCGTTACATATTCAATACGGTGCTTATCTCCGTAGGCGGTACGTTCGGTAACCTCGTTCTCGCATCCATCTGTGCGTACGCCCTTGCAAAGATCGAATTCCCGGGCGCAAAGCAGTTCTTCTGGCTCATTCAGAAGTCCCTGATGTTTACCGCTACCGTTACCGGTATCGTAAACTTCATCACGCTCTCCATGCTCGGCTGGATCGACACCTACCTCGCGATCATCGTTCCGGCATGGTGCTCGACTCTCGGTCTCTATCTAATGAAGCAGTTCATGGAATCCAACGTCTCTACGGCAGTCCTCGAATCCGCACGTCTCGACGGCGCGAGCGAGCTCCGCACGTTCTGGTCTATCGCAATGCCGATGGTAAAGCCCGGCTGGCTGACTCTGATCGTTTACTCCTTCCAGGGACTTTGGAACTCCGGTGCATCTTCGTTCATCTATTCCGAACAGCTCAAGACCCTTAACTACGCGATCAGCCAGATCACCGCAGGCGGTATCGCCCGTTCCGGTGCATCCGCAGCTGCGACCGTCGTCATGATGCTCGTACCGATCATAGTATTCGTCATCTCTCAGTCGAACATCATCGAGACTATGGGTTCGAGCGGCATGAAGGATTAAGGAGGGAAACATGAAAAGATTATATAAGGTTCTCCTTATCGCTGTCGCTGTACTGATGATCCTTCCGTCTGTTGTCTCCGCCGCAACTCCCTACGCGACCTACACGTACTCCGCCGGTGGTATGGTGCTTACCTCCCCCGCAGCCTACGTGCCGGATACCGTGGTAGATGCGGAATATATGGGTCTCAACGGAACGATCGACGACCCTCGTGACCTCTTCGTCGGTCCCGACGACAAGGTCTACATCGTTGACGCGGCATCCGCAAGCGTCAAGGTACTCGACCGCTACTACAAATTCTTATTCGAGATCAAGTCCTTTACGAACGAACACGGTGTTCCGGATACCTTCCTGAACCCCTCGGGCGTTTTCGTAAACGAGAACTACATCTACGTCTGCGACACGGATAACAACCGTATCGTAATGTTCGATACCGAAGGTAACTACGTAAAGATCGTCGGCAAGCCGGAATCCAACCTCTTCGAGGAAGGCTCTATCTACAAGCCGGTAGCCTGCGCGGTCGATGACTACGGTCGTATCTTCGTAGTATCCTCCACCACCTATCAGGGTATCATCGTTCTGAACGACGACGGCGACTTCTTCGGCTTCATCGGCGCACAGAAGGTCGCGATCTCCGCTCTCGATATCATCTGGAGAAACATCCAGACCGATGAGCAGCGTGAGCAGTCCGAGGAATATGTCTCCACTGAGTTCAACAACATCACCATCGACAAGGATAACTTCATCTACGTTACGACCTCCTCGATCTCCGAGACCGACCAGCAGAACGCGATCAACTCCAAGAGTACCGCGTCTGACTTCGCTCCGGTCAAGAAGCTCAATGCATCCGGCTCCGACGTCATGAAGCGTAACGGCTTCTATCCGCCGTCCGGTGAAGTCCGTGTCACCAATATGTCCACCGCGACCATCACCGGTGCATCCAAGATAATCGATGCAGCGACCGGTCCCGAGGGAACATGGTCGATCATCGACGAAAAGCGTTCCAAGGTATTCACCTACGATGATAACGGTAACCTCCTCTTCACCTTCGGTGATAAGGGTACACAGACCGGTAACATCGACTCTATCGAGGCTATCGCTTACCAGGGTTCGAAGATCCTCCTTCTCGATAAGTCCAACGATAACATCATCACCTTCCGTCGTACCGAGTACGGTGACCTCCTGATCGCCGCTCTCGAACACGATAACAACCGTATGTACGATGCGACCATCGATGACTGGACCGAGATCCTCAAGAGAAACAACAACTTCGATGCCGCGTACATCCAGATCGGTAAGGCTCTTTACCGTCAGGGTGAATACGAGGAGGCAATGGAGTATTACAAGTCCGCCTTCGAGACCGCGAACTATTCCGAGGCTTACAAGGAAGTTCGTAAGGAATGGGCGAACAGCTACTTCTGGCTCATCCCGATCGTTATAGTCATCGTATGTATCCTCATCGCGAAGTTCTTCGGCTTTGCAGGTAAGGTCAACAAGAGAACTGCACTCAAGGTTGGCAGAAAGAGCCTCAAGGAAGAGCTTCTCTATGCCTTCCACGTTATCTTCCATCCGTTTGACGGCTTCTGGGATCTCAAGCATGAAAAGCGCGGCTCCGTAAGAAGTGCGTTCGTTATCCTTCTTATTACGATCATCGTATATTTCTACAACAGCATTGGTCAGGGCTACATCTTCAATCCGCGTCCGTCCACCGCTATGAACATCATGGGAGCGATCTCCGCAGTTCTTGCTCCTCTGCTCCTCTGGGTCATAGCTAACTGGTGTCTGACGACGCTCTTTGAGGGCGAGGGAAGCATGAGCGATATCTTCACCGCGTGCTGCTACTGTCTCACTCCTCTCCCGATCCTCATCCTCCCCGTTACGATCGCGTCCAACTTCCTCACCGCAAATGAGGGCGGACTCATCTCGATGCTCTCCTCCTTCGCATACATCTGGCTCGGTATCCTCCTTGTATTTGCGATGCAGGTCACGCACGACTATTCAGTAGGAAAGAACCTTGTAACGTGTGTCGCTACCATCGTCGGTATGGCGTTCATCATGTTCCTCGGTGTCCTCTTCTCCAGCCTGATGGCAAAGATCGTAAGCTTCGTTACCAATATCGTTGAAGAGATCGCATACCGGTTGTAAACAGAGATAGGAGAAATAAGATATGAATAGTAAAAGACTTATATCGGCATTCTTGACTCTGGTTATGCTCGTCGGTTCACTCGCTGTCGGTGTTGACGCCGCGTGGGCAGATAAGGTAAATGAAGACGGCGACCCCATCATCAATTATCTCTCAGAGGTCTACGAGTCTCCCGAAGCAAAGCTCGCAGACATGATCATGGTCAAGGAACAGAACGGTTATCAGCTCTGGTACGAGGAGTTCACCGGCGAGATCGCCGTTGTTGACCTCGCTACCGGTCAGACCACCTTCTCCAACCCGTGGGACGTTGCATCCGGTTTCCAGACGATATCCGACGCGGTAAAGGAGCAGCTTCTTTCCCAGCTCACCATCACGTACCTCGAAAATGACGTTGAAAAGACCATGCACAGCTACACGGAAGCAGCTCTGCGCGGTCAGATCACAAAGAAGAACATCAAGAACGGTATTCGTGTAGAATACATTCTCGGTGAAGAACAGACCATCCGTCTCGTACCCCGTATGATCAAGATGGATCGCTTTGAGGAGCTCATCCTTGCGAACATCGACGACGAATGGCAGTACAACAAGCTCAATTCCTTCTACACCCCGAAGGACGCTAACGACCCGAACCTTACCGAGCGTGGCGTTGCCGAGATGCAGGCTAAGTTCCCGATCACCCTTGAGATGGCGGTCTACGTATGTGACCCTGAGATCAAGGCTCGTGAGCTTCGTGAGCTTGAATCCATCATCAAGTCCTTCTGCCCCGAGTACACCTACGAGGAGCTCGACTACGACCACGACCTCACCAATTATACCGGTGACGACGCTGCTCCGCCGAGATTCCGTATGTCTCTCGAGTATACCCTTAACGAAAACGGTCTTGAGGTAAGACTTCCGGCGAACGGTCTCTCCTTCGACGAATCCGCTTACCAGTTCAAGCAGATCTCCCTCCTCCCGTGGTTCGGTGCAGGCTCTAACGAGTATACCGGCTACTCCGTCATCCCCGACGGCTCCGGCGCACTCATCCGCTTCGAGGAGTTCAAGGGCAAGCCCGTCAACATCGCAGGTCTGATGTATGGCTCGGACTACGCTTACCACGAGATCTCCGGTCAGCACGCGGAGACCATGAGAATGCCTTATTACGGAGTTGTCACCAACTACGATAAGGAGCTCGTTCCGGCTTCCACTACTACCAACACCTCCACGAATGAAGCAGGCGAAACCGTCGAAGAGGTAGTCGAAACTCCCGCAGAGGGTCTCTTCTACTCGAACGGCTTCCTCGCTATCATCACCGAGGGTGACTCCCTCGCTTCCCTTATGGCTGTTTGCGGTGGTACTCTCCATCCGTACAACACCGTATACGCAAAGTTTACTCCTCGTCCGTCCGATGAATATAACCTTGCAGACTCCATCTCCGTCAGCGGCAACGCTACATGGACAGTTACCTCCAAGAGAAAGTATACTGACAGCTACCGCATCCAGTATGTCTTCCTCAAGGATGACGAGCTTGCAGCCGAGAACGGCGTAAAGGATTATTACAGCGCGGATTGGACCGGCATGGCTACCGCATACCGTGATTACCTCGTTGCAAAGGGCGATATCGCCAAGCTCGAGAACACCAAGGAAGACATTCCGCTCTTCATCGAGACCTTCGGTTCTCTGAAGACCACGGAGCGTATCATGACCTTCCCGGTAGAGGTAGACACTCCTCTTACCACCTTTGAGGACATAAAGACCATCCATACCGAGCTTACCGAGCTTGGTGTAGGTAACGTAAACTTCAAGCTCAACGGCTACGCAAACGGCGGTCTTGATGCTACCGTTCCGTACAAGCTGAAGTGGACTAAGGTCGTCGGCGGTAACGAGGGCTTCGAGGATCTTGCGAAGTATGCTACCGAAAAGGGCTTCAATGTATATCCCGACTTCGATTTCGCTTACATCCGCGACCAGGAAATGTTCGACGGTATCAGCGTAAAGAAGCACGCGGTACGTACCATTGACGACCGTTACACCACCAGACGTGCATACGACGCGGCAACTCAGAGCTTCGACCGTTCCTTCGCGATCGCTATCTCTCCCGCATTCTATGAGTATCTGTACGATACGTTCGGACCGAACTATCTCGAATTCGGTAACGATGCGATCTCCGTCTCCACTCTCGGTACCGACCTGAACTCCGACTTCGACGAGGACGAGCCGTACCACCGTGAAGACAACAAGGCGTTCACAGTCGAGCTTCTCGAAAGACTCGACGCGGATTACGAGAGCGTCATGGTCGAGGGCGGTAACGCTTACACGATCAAGTACGCGGACGTTATCCTCAATGCTTCCCTTACCTCCTCCAAGTACGTTAAGGCAAGCGAATCCGTACCGTTCCTCGGTATGGTATACCACGGCTCTAAGGTATTCACCGGTTCCGCTACCAACATGGAGGGTGACATCAACGAGGCTATCCTCCACGCTATCGAAAACGGTGCATCCATGTACTTCATCCTTTCCTACCAGAACACCAGCGAGCTGAAGGAAGACTTCTCTCTGAGCAAGTACTACTCCGTATCGTATGATATCTGGAAGGACGATATCGCAAGATACTACACCACACTGAACGATGCTACCAAGGATCTCCAGACCTCCTACATAGTAGACCACGAGTTCCTTGACGGCGAGCGTGTACCCGACGCAGACGAGCTTGAAGCAGACCGTCTTGCAGAGGAAGAAGCAGCAGCTCTTCTTGCAGAGGAAGAGGCAGCGGAGCTCCTCGAGGATGAACGTGCGGCACGTCTCGAGGCACGTCTTGCAGCTCAGTCCGGTGAGACTGTAGAGGAAGAAGAAAACGCAGAGGACGCTTCCGATGAAGAAGCAGCTACGGACACCGAGGGTGCTACCGAAGAGGCTACCGATGAAGAGACCTCTGAGAACGTTAACGAGTTCGGCGAAGAGGAGATCGTCGAAGAGGAAGAAGAAGAGATCGTTCCCGATAAGTATAAGACCGTCAGCGGTTCCGTTGTACGTGTTGAGTACGAGGGCGGCGTAAACTTCATCCTTAACTACAACTCCTACGCTATCACTGTTGAGTACGACGGTCAGGAATACGAGATCGCAGCTCTTGACTTCGTGCGTATAAACTAAAGAAAGGGGAGTGCTTTAATGAATTTAAACATTGATGCCGGCAAAGGCGGAAAGAAGCAGAAGATTCAGGTCGATGCTCCCGGCAAAAAGAAAAAGGGCGGTGCTTCCCTGGACGTTAAGAAGGCGAGAGCGGGTTGGATATTCGTTCTCCCCTTCATCCTCGGCTTCGTACTGATCTACATCCCGATAATCTTCGACTCCATCAAGTACAGCTTTAACGAGATCGACATCCTTGTCGGTGGTGGTTACGAGCTTACCTTCGTTGGTTGGAAGAACTACTCAGACGCGATACTCGTCGATACGTCCTATGTAACGACTCTGGTATCAGGTCTCAAGCAGCTCATCCTTGACATTCCCTCCATCGTTCTCTTCTCGCTGTTCGTGGCGATCATTCTTAACCAGAAGATCGCCGGACGTGCGGCGTTCCGTGCGATATTCTTTATCCCGGTCATTCTGACGACCGGTCTGATCAGCGATATCGATGCCTCCAACACCCTGTCCTCCTACATGGAAGGCTCGGGCGGTATCGATGACGGTTCCGGTCAGACCTCTACCGCTACCGAGATCATCTCCGTCATGGACGTTGAGCGACTGTTCGACAACATGATGGTCGGTACGGAGATCGTCGAATACGTTGTCAGCATGGTAAACAACATCTTCAACATCGTAAACCGTTGCGGTGTACAGATGCTCATCTTCCTCTCTGGTCTTCAGTCCATCTCTCCGGCGATCTACGAGTCCTGCTCTATCGACGGTGCATCCGGATGGGAGACCTTCTGGAAGGTAACTCTCCCGATGGTCAGCCCGATGATCCTCGTAAACACCATCTACACGATCATCGATGCGTTCACCTCGTCTGACAACCAAGTAATGTCCTACATTGCAAGCGTATACGAACAGGCAGACGGTAACGTCCTCAGCTCCGCGATGTCCTGGATGTACTTCCTCATAGTCATCCTCATCATTGCGGCAGTCGCAGGTATTCTCAGCTCGTTCGTATTCTACCAGAGAAAAGACTAAGAAAGGAGGTACTGATTCATGAATAAAGCAACATCCGGTCCTACGATCACAAAAGAGACCAAAAATAAGATCCGCGTTGAATTTGAGCGCACACCTCTCCTCGAGAGACTGAAGGCGAAGCTCATCAACCTGTACACGTTGCAGAAGGTCGCATGGTATCTGTTCCGCTTCCTGCTCCTGCTCGGTATCTCTTACGTCATCCTGTTCCCGTTCTTCTCGAAGATCTCCTCCTCCTTCATGGCACCCGAGGACTTCGTTGACGTAACGGTCAGACTGATCCCCAAGCATCCGACGCTCGACACGTACAAGGCGATCATCACGGATAACAACTATCTTGAAGCTCTTCTGAACACGTTCATCCTTTCACTGGCGTGCGGTCTCATCCAGACCTTCATCTGCTGTCTGATCGGTTACGGCTTTGCGAAGTTCAAGTTCAAGGGTAACGGCATCCTCTTCCTTTGCGTTATCTTCACGATGATCGTTCCTCACGCAACGCTTCAGCTCTCTCTGTTCATGAAGTTCCGTTACTTCGACATTCTCGGTATCGTCAACCTTTTGGGCGGCGGTCTGATAGATGCGTTGAACGTAACAGGCGGCACGACCTCCATCAACTTCATCAACAGCAACTGGCCTCTGTACATCCTCTCCATCACAGGTCTGGGTTACAAGAACGGTCTGTACATCTTCCTCCTCCGTCAGTTCTACCGTGGTATTCCGGACGAGCTGGAAGAATCCGCATACCTTGACGGTTCCGGCGTGTTCCGCACATTCTTCAATATCATCCTTCCTCTTTCCATGACGATGATGATAACCGTATTTATGTTCGCGTTCTGCTGGCAGTGGACGGACAACTTCTACACCGAGCTCTTCTACACGACCGCCGGTGCGAAGCTCCTCCCCGACATCATCAAGGTTCCGAAGTCGCTCGACGTCAACTACGCAGGTCAGGCACTTTACACCGCCGCTATCAACAACACGTGCGGTATCCTGATCATGGCTCCGCTGATCGTTCTCTACCTCTTCGGTCAGAGATACATCGTACAGGGTATCGAGCGTTCCGGTCTTACTGCGGACTAATAAAGCAGCTGTGTCATTCTCCAAAGAGAATGAAGATACATCAAGCCAAAAAAGGACACTTTCTCTCGAAAGTGTCCTTTTTGGCGGTCTGAGACCGCAGGCAGACATCGGGTCGGCTGAGCCGACAGGCGGTCATCGGCGTTCGTGAAGCTTGGGTTGGAAGATGACCCACGACAATATCATTTGTGCAGATCTGGTCTACAGATTTTTTATTTTGTGTAAAACTCACGTATAAAATATGTAGGGAACGCCGAGACGTTCCCTACATATTTTCCTGTACGTGCAGTCAGCACAAACAAAAAGTCCATAGACCAAGTTTGCACCAATAATATTGTCGTGGGTTGTCTTTCGATCTAAACTGAAAGTATGCCGACTATGCCTGTCGGCTCAGCTGACAGGCGACACGTCGCCGACAGAGTCTTCGGGGATAGGGGGGAGGGAGGAGGAGCTTTTCAGCTTGAACGAGACCGGAAGATATACGTAGATATCGTTCTCCTCGTCGGAATTCTCCTCGTCAAGTATCCGCGATATGTATATCCGCGACTTTTTCTCCTCGTAGCGGAACGACAGATCGTTCATATACTCGGTCACTATATCGGATGAGACCCATACCTCAGTTCCGTGCAGTACGCTCGGCAGGTCTAACTGCGCGATCTGCCCGTTTATCGTGACATTTATGCTGTCAACGTCAAAAACTATGCTTTCCTCCGTGCCGACTCCGCTCGAATCTGTCGGCGAACCGCCGTCCGGCGGGGGAAGTATGAACCGCATCTCCTCCGCTGTACCACTCTCCGACATACCAAGGTATGCCGCAAGGTCGTTGAAGCAGATGTATACTACTCCGTTCGATGACGAGACCGCCGTCTCCATCGATACCTTCCGCTGCTCACTTCCACCGTAATAGTACGTCATATTTCCCGAGGTGTCGGGCTTGTCCGGAGTTTGGTTGAAAAACAGCAGGAACAACAGCCCGGTCAGAAGACACATCACCAAAAGAACCACCGCAAATACGAGAAGCCTGCCGCCGAGTATCTTCATGTTCCGGCGAAACCTGCGCTCCGCCTCTGCCTTGCGCCTCTGCCTCTCCCTCCGCTCACGGTCACGCTCCGCCATGCGCCGCGCCTCCGCTTGCCTACGCTCCAGCTCACGCTTTCGCTGTAGGTACTGCATATACTCCGCATCCTGTGCCGCTCGTCTGTCGTTCGCACCGTAGCCGCTTCCCTGCGGAGAATATCCGTTTCGGGGAGGTACGTTGTTCCTGCCTTGCGGAGTCTGCGGAGCTTGTCGCGGACGTGCAGCATTGCGTGGGTCACGATAACGTGGATCGCGTGGGTCACGCGGACGTGCGCTGCCGTTGCGGGGGTCTCTGCGCGGAGCACGGTTCGGGGGAGGGGTATTGTTCCTGTTCATACCATACCTCACAAGCTTTTTCCGTAGGTCACTTCGTTTCGATGATCATAAAAAACGGACTTTCCGGCGAATTCAACATACGGAATTGGGAAATACTGTATTTGAAGCGTGAGACGGAGGAGAAATATTCCTCAAGCTCACGTCCCTCCGCCGCACCCTCGGGATGACCCGGGTACACGGCAACGAGAAGCACGGCGTTCTCACCGAGCATTGCCATAGCGTTCTGCACAGCCGGAAGGGTCGTCGAACGCTTTGTGGTGAGCTGCTTGTTTCCGGCACCCGGCAGATAGCCGAGGTTGAACATTCCTGCCTTGATCCGCTCACCGACGAACTCGGGTGCGCGGTCGTGCGAAGCGCAGATGAGCCGCCAGTTGTCGGGACAGCCGTTCTTACGCAGGTTCTGCTCGGTCGAGAGGAGAGCCTTTTCCTGAATGTCGAACGCATACACGCGCCCTGTCGCGCCGACCGTCTTCGAGAGAAAGACGGTGTCGTAGCCGTTTCCCATAGTGAAGTCAACGGCAACGTCACCTGCGCCGAGGTGCGCGAGGATAAATCTTTTCTGTAGCTCGAGTAGCTCTACCATGGCATCATTTGTGGAGCTTGCTCAGCTCGTAGCCCTTGTCGAACGCGGCAAGGTTCACGTCAAGTGCCTTCGGCGGTACGCAGGAGGCAACGGCGTTGCGAAGCACCTCATGCTCGATACCGAGAACGTCGGAGGCGAGACCGATCAGCGCGACGTTCGAGGCACGTTCGTTTCCGGCTTCACGTGCGACAGCCGGTGCATCGACCGCACGTATGCTCACACCGAGAGCCTGTATGTCCTCAACGATGTCGGAGGGGTATTCAGCCGCGCCGATGATGACCGGCATGGGGTTGATCTGCTGAGTGGAGGTGACGATAGTACCGCCGTTCTTGAGGTTCGGCAGCCAACGTGCGGCTTCGAGAAGCTCGAAGCTCAGTATAACGTCCGCGTCACCGCGCCCGATGACGGGAGAATAGACCTCATCGCCGAAGCGGACGTAGGTGACGACCGAGCCGCCTCTCTGCGACATTCCATGTACCTCGGAGACCTTAACGTCAAAGTCGCTGTCCATTGCGGCTTTACCGAGAATTTTTGACGCCAGAAGTGAACCCTGTCCACCGACGCCGACGATCATGATATTCATATGTCAAACGTTCCTTTCGAAATTATAATGCTCCGAGCTTGCACATCTGCTTGCAGAGACCGCAGCCGACACACATGGAGGCGTCGATCTTCGCCTTTTTGTCGATGACGGATATGCAGGGACAGCCGAGCTTCATGCACGACCTACAGCCGATGCACTTGTCCTCGTCAACGGTGAGAGCCGGAAGACGGCGAACGGACTTCAGCAGAGCGCAGGGGCGACGGCAGATTATGACCGAGGCGCACTTTGCGGAAGTCTCCTCACGGAGTATCGCCTCGAGCGCGGGGAGGTCGTTCGGATCGACGGCACGGATATGCTCACGTGCGACACCGAGCGAAGCGCAGATATCCTCAAGGCAGAGGTTGACGGCAGGCTCACCCTTGAGGGTCTTGCCGGTCAGGGGGTTGTCCTGATGACCTGTCATACCTGTTATACTGTTGTCGAGAATAAGGGTGGTGGTGTTACCGCCGTTGTAGACGACATTCACGAGACCTGTCAGACCGCTGTGCATGAAGGTGGAGTCGCCGATGACGGCAACGTACTTGTCCTCCTCACCGCGTACCTTTGCCGTACCGTGGAGTGACGAAATAGATGCACCCATGCAGTAGACGGTATCGATGGCGGTCAGCGGAGCGACTGCGCCGAGGGTGTAGCAGCCGATGTCACCGGAGACACGGAGCTTGAGCTTGGAAAGGGTGTAGAACACTCCGCGGTGCGGACATCCGGGACAGAGCACCGGCGGACGAGGGGGGATAGGCGAACCGATCTCGCAGTAGTCGGGCTCGATACCGAGCAGCTTTTCACGAAGAAGCTCCTCGGAGAACTCACCGCAGATGGGGAGAACGTCCTTGCCGACGACGTTTATACCGAGGGCTTTGCAATGGTTCTCGATGATCGGGTCAAGCTCCTCGATGACGATGATCGTCTCGTGAGCGGCGGCGAAATCGAGGATGAGCTTTTTCGGTAGGGGATTGAGGAGACCGAGCTTCAGGTAGGAGGCGTTCTTACCGAAGGCTTCCTTGGCGTAGTTCCAGCAGTTTCCGGCGGTTATGATACCGACAGACGTGCCGTTCTCCTCGACCGTGTTGAGGGGGCAGCTCTCGGCGTACTCGGTGAGTGCGGCAAGATGCTCCTCGACGACAACGTGACGCTTTTTTGCGTTTGCCGGCATCATGACGTGCTTAGCCGGATCCTTGACGTAGGGCTTGACCTCGTATTCGGTGCGATCGCAAAGCTCAACGGGGGAGCGGCTGTGGCTGACGCGAGTCGTGAGACGAAGGATGACGGGCGTATCGAAGCGTTCGGAAAGCTCGAAGGCGAGCTTGGTGTAGTCCTTGCACTCGGCAGAGGAGGACGGCTCGACCATGGGGAGCTTAGCGGCAACGGCATAATGACGGCTGTCCTGCTCGTTCTGGGAGGAGTGCATACCCGGGTCGTCGGCGACACCGATAACGAGACCGCCGGAGACACCGGTCTGAGCGGTGACGAAGAGGGGGTCTGCCGCAACGTTCAGACCGACGTGCTTCATACCGCAGAAGGCGCGACCGCCGCCGATTGCCGCACCGAGAGCGGCTTCGAGTGCGACCTTTTCGTTGGGGGCCCACTCGGCGTATATTTCATCGTATTCGGCTGCATATTCGGTGATCTCGGTGCTGGGTGTTCCGGGATAGCTTGAAACGAAACGGACACCGGCTTCGTAAAGACCGCGTGCGACACTCTCGTTTCCGAGTAATAATTTCTTCATTTTTGAATTCCTTGTGAGGCATACGCGCACGAGGGCGCGTTTCTCACGTTCCTTTCAAAGCCTGACACGGCTTTTGTACTGTTCAAAGGGTCGGTAGGCTCGACTGAGCGAGCATATCGAAGCCTATCTCTTTATCGTATATTATACTATAAATATGCACATCACGTCAATAGACGGAGAAAACTAAAATGCTTTCGAATTTTGACGTTCGAGACGGATGAGCTTTTGTCCCGTGCAGACCGCACGTTGTCGGCTACACGTGTAAAAGACTCCCTCCGGGAGGGAGCTGTCGCAGTCGCCGTTTGCGGCGACGACGGCGACTGAAGGAGAGCGCGGCGGTCTGAGACTGCAAGCATGAAGCGGCGTTAGTTCAGCTGAAAATACGTGCAGTCTGCACAGACAAAACGTCTGTAGACCAGATCTGCACCAAATAATATTGTCGTGGGTCATCTTCCAATTTCGACTTCACGACCGCCGATTCATGCCTGTCGGCTCAGCCGACCTTATAGACAGATCTGCACCAATAATATTGTCGTGGGATATCTTCCAATTTCAGCTTCACGAACGCCGATCCATGCCTGTCGGCTCAGCCGACCTTATAGACAGATCTG